>NZ_PNJW01000026.1 GCF_013822155.1 Flavobacterium sp. | reverse complement strand
TCTTTAACTCTATCAAAAAAATATAATATATCATTTTTATTTCTAATAAATTTAATTTCATCATTTCTTTTAAAAAAGAAGGGAAATTGATATTTGCTTATGATTTCATCTGCTTGGAATTCATATGAATTCGATTTTGAATAATCTGAAAGTTTAAGTTTTGAAATAAATTTTGATGTTGTTATTTTATTAAACTCTTCCAAGAAGTTAGTTACTAAATCAAATGAGTATAAAACTGTTATATTTTCGTTATTTGAAGTTGCATTGTTTGTCCAATTATAAGAACCATTGATTACAATCTCTTCATCGATAACACAAAACTTATTGTGCATTAGTTTACTTGATTTATAAAAATTTACCTCAGATTTTACCAATTCAAAATATAAATCAGCTTTATTTATTTTATCATTATAAATTACAACTTCAATATTTACTCCATTTTTCTTTTTTTTATTTAAAACTCGGATAATTTTCTCATCAGTAAACCACGCTACAGCAATTTTAATGTCAAATTCCGCTCTCTCTAATAACTCAACTATTTTGCTTTGTATGTTTTTAAAATATACTTCTTGTTTCATGTGTAGCTTTTATAACGATAAATTCTTGTTTAATCTTTATCATACGAAAATATGAAAAGCTTAAAAAAAGGTAAATGGACTTTTTACATTTTAATTATGAAAATGTAATACTTCAAGTGTTTTTTTACTAGGATATTTTTTTTAAACTATTTTAAGCTCTTCTAAAAATGGATTTTAGAGATTCTTTCCGGTTGGGTTTTTTCTGTAAATTATTTATGATAAATATTCAATATCTAAACATAACCTCTTGGTTTATATTTCTGATAATTTTTTAAACATTTTTGATTATGCTTATTTTTTCTGATATAATAATAACCTAACAATTAATTTGTGATGAAATTAATAAAATGATTATAAATTCTAAAAAACACATCAGGATTTTCTAATAGAAATATATCGAAATCATCATTTTTTCTGTCTTGATAATTAATAGCTTTTTCAATGTTAATAATATAATTTATATTATTTTCTACTTTAATGTTATCCCAATTGGTAACCTTTAAAGTCTTTAATAAACATTTATGAATTATTTCATTAATTTCTAAATCATTAGTGCACCAATAAATATTATGGTTTTCAAAATACATACTATTTGCTTTTGAATTCAATTTTTTTAAAAATCTATTTATTGTATTTTCAAAATCAACTACGTTCGTTTCTTCATAAACATTCCAAATAGTATCACAATAAACTTTTAAAGTTTCGTGTAATTCAATTTTAATCTCGCTTTTTAAATCTTCAAATAATTGATTTTTCATTTTGTTTTATTTTAATAGACTCCTACTAAACTATTTTTAAAGTGGTTTTGTTTAATTTAGGCAAGTCCAATAATAGGTAGGTATCTACACATTTTTGTCAGTTAGTCGATAGAACTGTTTGATGTTATGAACTAAAACTTTGATGAGTATTTCCTTCTATGATTGAAGTAATGTAATTGTTTTTCATAATTTTAAAATTAGAATTAAATTCAAATTTAAGAAAAAAGTTAGTAAATTGTGATGGAAAACTAAAATGGCAAAAATGGAAGAAGAAAAATCAATTTGGCAAATTGAAATCCCTAAAAACAAATGGCTTTACACAAACGATAGTTTTGGTAAGTTAGAGAAAGACATGGTTTTTGAATCCAAAACCTATAGCAGTGGAATTAGAGAACCAAAAACAGAAAATTTCAAAATAGTAACTAAACGTCTAAAGAAGAAAAGGTAATGGATATTACTATTGTAGTCGTATTAATTTTAGGTTTAGTGTTTGGTCCCTTCGCTCGCCAGGATTTTTTCCTTGCCTCCGCTCTCCGTATTCTATGACTTCGCAGTAAATCCCAATCACAAATACTCCCAAAAATTCCCCGAATGAATCGCAATCGTTTCTTTTGGATGATACTGTTCAGTGAATGACTTGGTGAATCGGACTTGTTTTTTGGGGTTGTATTTGATTTCGTAGGCTGTAATTTCATTTTCCAGCACTTCGAGAAAATCAATTTCTGCTTTTTGGGTGTTTCGCCAATAATGAGTTTTGCCATAAAAACCGGAGTAACTCAATTTTTTAATGCGTTCGCTGATGAAGAAATTTTCAAACAAAGCACCAACATCCTGCCGATTTTGCAATGGATTAAATTGACCAATAATCGCATTTCGGATGCCATTGTCATAAAAATAAATTTTTGGTTTCGCAGTTATTTCATTTCGCTGATTGGTTGAATAGGGATGTAATCGGAAAATCACAAATACTTTTTCCAATAAATCAATGTAATTCACTACGGTAGCTCTATCAACGCCCAATATTTTAGCCAGTTCATTATAGGAAACTTCACTTCCCACTTGAAGGGCTAAAGCGTTGAGTAACTTCATCAGTAAGTCGGGTTTTTTAATATTAGCTAATTCTAAAATGTCTTTGTATAAATAACTTCCGGCTAATTCCAATAAGATTTTTTGCTTTTTGGTTTCAGTAACCACTTCGGGATATAACCCATAAATCAAGAATTCTTCCAATCGATTATGGGCAACCGCAAAACTGTAATGCTTACTCACTTCATGCCAACTCAACGGAAAAAGTTGATGTTCCCATTTTCTTCCGGTAAGTGGTTCATTGATTTCGTTGCCTAAATCTAATGAAGATGAACCCGTCAAAATAAATTGTTTATCTAATTTGGCATCAATGAACATTTTTGTGGTAATGCCAATATTTTCAATACGTTGAGCTTCGTCAATCACAATCACGTCATAATCGGCCACCGTGTTTTTGAGAAATGTAAAATTAGCATTCGAAAATTGTAATCGGGTTTGAGGGTCGTCGCCATTTAAAAACAATACTTTTTTGCCTTCTACAAGATTTTGAATTAAAGTGGTTTTTCCAACTTGACGCGGTCCAAGTAGCACAATGGCTTTCTTTTTGTCCCAATCTTCGAGTATATTTTGATGTAAATCTCTATTTATCATAAGCACAAAAGTAACAAATAAATCGTTACAATCACAAAAAAATATAATATTTTAGGGTTATAACCACAAAATATTATAATATTTTAGGATTACAACCACAAAAAATTACATATTATAAAAGGGAAGAAATGATTTTACAACAATAAAATCAGTAAATTTACCGTTAATTCTGTACCATTTTATACACATAAATCCGTGCTCAAACCCTTCCTTCATAAAGTAAAAACCAAAATCCTCCAACACAAAATCAAATCCATTTTGCTTTTGCTGTTGTTGATGGGCTATTATTTTTGCTTGCCACGAACACTTTTTAACCAACCGTATTCTACTGTAATTGAAAGCAAAGAAGGTAATTTATTAGGAGCCAAAATCGCTCGTGATGGACAATGGCGGTTTCCGGCGTCGGATAGTGTGCCGGAGAAGTTTCAACACTGTATTATTGCTTTTGAAGACCAACATTTTAACTATCATCCGGGTTTTAATCCGATTTCTATGTGGAATGCGTTTCGTCAAAATAGCAAAGCTAACAGAGTGGTTCGAGGTGGAAGTACGTTAACTCAGCAAGTCATTCGTCTTTCCCGAAAAGGAAAAATGAGAACCTATTTTGAAAAAATCATCGAAGTCGTTTTGGCAACGCGGTTGGAATTTAGGCATTCCAAAAAAGATATTCTGAGTTTGTATGCTGCTCATGCTCCGTTCGGGAGTAATGTAGTGGGATTAGAAATGGCTTCGTGGCGGTATTTTGGGGTGCAATCGCATCAATTATCTTGGGCAGAAACAGCTACATTAGCAGTTTTACCCAATGCTCCAAGTTTAATTTATCCCGGAAAAAACCAACAACGTTTATTGGAAAAACGCAATAAGTTATTGCATAAATTGTATGAAAATAAAATTTTAGACCAACTTTCGTATGAAATGGCGTTGCAGGAACCGTTGCCACAAAAACCATTTGACTTACCGCAAATGGCTCCGCATTTATTACAAAAAATAGCCAAAAAGCAAGAAGGTCAAAAAGTCAAAACCACGATTGATTTTGCGTTGCAAGAACGATTGAACCAAATCGCTCAAAATTATTACTACCAATACAAACAAAATGAAGTTTATAATTTAGCCATTTTGGTGGTTGATGTCGAAACCCGAAATATTATAGGCTATGTGGGCAATGCTCCCACCGATAATAATCATCAAAAAGATGTAGATATAATTTCTGCACCACGAAGCTCGGGAAGTATTTTGAAACCCTTACTTTATGCAGGAATGTTAGATGATGGAGAGTTGTTGCCCAACACGTTGGTTCCTGATATTCCAACACAAATTTCAGGGTATAGTCCGCAGAATTTCAATTTAACATATGACGGAGCGGTTCCTGCCAGACGAGCTTTGTCGCGGTCGTTGAATATTCCGTCGGTGTTGATGTTGCAGGATTTTGGAGTATATCGGTTTTATGAACAATTGCAACAATATGGTTTTACTACCATGAATAAGCATCCTAATCATTACGGTTTGTCACTTATTTTAGGTGGAGCGGAAAGCAATTTATGGGATTTGTGTAAAACCTATGCCGGACTGACGGGAACGCTAAATCAATATCAAGTTAACAAATACCAATACCGACAAAATGAATTTTCGGAGTTGAATTATGAGGCAGAAAAGAAAGTGGATTTCGGTAAATTATCGTATCAAAAAAACATAGTAGGAGCGGGTTCAATTTATTTAACCTACGAAGCAATGAAGGAAGTAAATCGACCTGAAGGAGATGAAGCTTGGCGGTTTTATGATTCTTCGTTACCCATTGCTTGGAAAACCGGAACGAGTTTTGGTAATCGAGATGCTTGGGCGGTTGGATCGAGTTCAAAATATGTAGTTGGAATTTGGGTAGGAAATGCGACAGGAGAAGGTCGTCCGACATTAACCGGAGTGAGTCATGCAGCACCGATTTTGTTTGATGTATTCAACTTATTACCCAGAAGTAGTTGGTTTGAAAAACCATTAAATAATATGCAACAAGTAGAAGTTTGTGAGAAAAGTGGCTACTTAGCCAATGAAAATTGTCCGAAAGTGAGTCAATGGATTCCGGTTTCGGCCAAGCAAACCGAACAATGTCCATATCACAAACTTATTCATTTAGATATTTCCGAACAATTTAGGGTGAATAGTAGCTGTGAAAATGTAGATAAGATTGTGACAAAACCTTGGTTTGTATTGCCTCCTGTGATGGAATGGTATTATAAAAATAAAAATATGGATTATTGGGTTTTGCCACCTTTTCGACAAGATTGTGCCGATAATCAAATGGCTGCGATGGATTTTATTTATCCTAAAACTAATAGTAAAATCTATTTAACCAAAAACTTTGACAGTGAAGTACAACCGATGATTTTGAAAGTGGCTCATTCTCAACCTAATATAAAATTATATTGGTATGTGGATAATACCTATTTGGGAATCACACAAAATTTTCATGAAATGCCACTGATAGTTGCATCCGGAATACATTATGTTACCGTAGTTGATGAAAAAGGAAATGAAATTAAGCGAAAATTGGAAGTGGAGCAGGAGTGAGTCTTTGGCTCATCTTGACATAAATTCTAACGAAAAATGATGCAGTTGTTGCAAAACCGTTCCAATAATTTTTCTTGAAAACCGTTCGTTAGAGATGTAAAAATCAATACCGTTGGTTGAACTAATGGCTTCTATTTGATGAAAAGGCAATTTCAATTTTATTTTTCGTTGGTTGATATTTTCAAAGTTTACATTTTTCAAATCGTAAATCAAATACATAAATGGATTTAGCTTTTTGGTATGACCACAAAGAGCGATGAGGTTTTTCCCTTCTACAAAAGTTGCTCCGGTAATCAATCCGTTTACTTTTAGGGTTGTAATGTATTCTGCTGAATATTTTCCGGCTGTTTTGGGTAAACGATAAACAGCGGATTGATTATTTTTCCATTGTTTGGTAAATAGAATCAGTTCATTTTCAGTAGCAATAAAAGCTTCGCAATCAAAGTTAGTAATGTTGCTCTTTTGTTTGGAAAAATCGGTTTGTTCGGGATATGAAAAAGAAATAGTTTCTATTTTTGGATTATCAAATAAGGAGTTTTTGGCTATTTTAAAAATGGTTAAATCGCTTCTGTTTCCGCTAGCATTATTGCCGAAATCACCCAAATAAAAGTGGGTTTCGTCTTGCGTAAGTTCTTCCCAATCGTTGTTTTTTATACCATTTAATTTAATGCTTTTTGTGATAGCACCTTTTTTATCTAATTGATAAAGATGTAAATCGGTGTCGTCATTGTGAGTATAAAGGTGATTTTCCCACTCCACCAAACTAGAGGTTTCATTGAGCATATCGCTCAAAACAACTGAAGTAAATTTCTTAATTTTTAGTCTTTTATAACAGCAATTGCCATCGTTTTCAACTGCATTTTGATTATAATTTTTAGCCAAAACATCCGTGCAACCCAATTGAGCTGAACTTGTATTTTGGAAAATAATCCAACAAAAAAAGCAACTAAATAAATGAAATTTCATCAGAATAAGTATCCTTCAAAATTAGTAGAAAGAAAATAGTAAACTTAATAAATAATGCAAATTCTTGTAATTTGTGGCAAAAAGCCAAAAAAAAACGCCCACCAAAAGGCAGACGTTATTTTTTATTCTTTTATTACATTACCTTCTTTATCATAAAATTGGTATTGTAAAAACGTGTAAGCATCACGAGGTATAATTTTCACCCATTTTTTATGTTCAAAAAACCATTTTGAACGTAATGATGGAAAACCTTTGGTTAGGTATGCGGCCACAAAAGGATGGGCATTGAGCACCAGCTTTTTATGATTTTTTAGTCGTTCAACATCGAGATTAATCTTATCAATAACTTGGATTGGAGCATCTATTTCTCCAGTTCCATTGTTAGGATCTTCTTCTCTTGTTTTAATGTTGACTTCCGGTCTTACTCGTTGTCGCGTGATTTGGATTAATCCAAACTTACTTGGCGGTAAGATTTTGTGTTTTGCTTTGTCATCACTCATTTCCTCTCGCAAGAAATCAAAAAGGACTTTTCGGTTTTCCGGATTTTGCATATCGATAAAATCGACTACAATAATTCCGCCCATATCCCGTAAACGCAATTGTCTGGCAACTTCTGCTGCTGCAATCATATTTACTTCCAGGGCTGTGTCTTCTTGATTTTGAGCTTTATTGGAACGGTTTCCACTATTCACATCGATAACGTGAAGAGCTTCGGTATGTTCAATAATTAAATAAGCTCCTTTGCTCATTGATACCGTTCTACCAAAAGACGTTTTGATTTGTCTTTCAATATGGTATTTTTCAAAAATGGGCAATTCCTTTGATTGGTAAAGTTTGACAATGTTCACTTTTGAAGGATCAATTTCTTCAATTGATTCTTTGGTTTGCTCAAACAACTCTTCATCATCAATATAAATTCCGGTGAAGGAATCATTAAATACGTCTCTGAGTATTGATGAAGCTCTGTTCATTTCACTTAATACTTTAGACGGATGATGAGCCGTTGGTAATTTTTTACACATGGCAGTCCATTTACTGAGTAAATTCTGCATGTCTTGGTCTAATTCGGCTATTTTTTTGCCTTCTGCTACTGTGCGAACAATAACACCAAATCCTTTCGGTTTGATAGATTGTACAAGTTTCTTTAAACGGTCTTTTTCTTCTTTCGATTCTATTTTTTGTGAAACAGAAACACGGTCAGAAAACGGCACTAAAACTATATATCTTCCGGCCAGAGAAAGCTCAGAGCTAATTCTTGGACCTTTGGTAGAGATAGGTTCTTTAACGATTTGTACTAAAACCGACTGATTTGCACTCAACACATCGGTGATGGTGCCATCTTTGTCAATTTCTTTTTCAAACTGAAAGTTTTTAAGGGAGAAATCTTTTTGTTTACCTGTGCTTACAAGTTTGGTGAATTTCAACATCGAAGATAAGTTTGGACCCAAATCGTGGTAGTGTAAAAAGGCATCTTTTTCGAAACCTAAATGCACAAAAGCCGCGTTAAGCCCAGGAACCGGTTTTCTGATTTTGGCGATAAAAATATCACCCACCTGAAAGCCGCTTTTTTGCTCTTCTTCTTTGTGTAATTCTACTAGTTTTCCATCTTTTAATAAGGCAAAATCTACAGCTTCAGAACCTGACCTGATGATCAATTCTTTATTCACGTTGTAAATTTTTATCCGAACTTTTTAGCAATAGGCAATAGCAATAGGCGATAGGCAATTTAAATTGCTTAAAGCTTATAGCATAAAGCTTAAGGCCTAATTGTAAGGATGGATTAAACAATATTTTAAACAGGTAGTTTTGTACCCGGTGAAACAGTTATTGTTTTTTACTGTTTCATTTCAAAGAACTTTTTGTAAAAGAAAAAAGTAGTTTACACTACTTTTTCTTTTTGTGACGGTTAGCTCTCGCTCTTTTCTTACGTTTGTGCGTCGCTACCTTATGTCTCTTTCTCTTTTTTCCACTTGGCATAGTGTGATCTTTTTGGTATTAATAAATGAGTTATACTGCTACTTCAGTGTTGGTTTTCACACCTTCAACAAAAACCTTTGCTGGTTTGAATGCCGGAATGTTGTGAGCAGGAATTTTAATTGTTGTGTTTTTTGAAATGTTTCTTCCTGTTTTTTCAGCTCTTGTTTTGATAATAAAGCTTCCAAAACCTCTTAAATAAACATTGTCGCCAGTTTCTAATGAGTTTTTAACTTCTTCCATAAAAGATTCTACAGTTGCTTGAACATCACCTTTTTCAAGTCCTAATTTTTCTGAAATCTTCGCTACGATATCTGCTTTCGTCATTTTCTTTCGTATTAATTATTTATGTGTAAATTTTTGAGTGTGCAAATATACAAATTAAAAAAACAATTATTCAAGCATAATTGATTAAAATTTAATCACATAAACTTATACTTTTGTTAACCAAATTAAAAATATGACTTTTTCTAATCGGCTTATATCTTGGTATTTAGAAAATAAACGAGATTTGCCTTGGCGAAACACTACAAATCCTTACAAAATATGGCTTTCAGAAATCATCTTACAACAAACGCGAGTTGCCCAAGGTTTGCCTTATTATATAGCCTTTGTGGAGACGTTTCCAACGGTATTTGATTTAGCAAATGCATCAGAAGAGCAAGTTTTAAAACTTTGGCAGGGACTCGGTTATTATTCTCGTGCTAGAAATCTTCATAAAACAGCTCAACTGGTTGCTTTTGATTTGGGTGGGAATTTCCCGACTTCTTATCAGGAATTATTAAAATTAAAAGGAATTGGAACATATACAGCTGCAGCAATTGCCTCTTTTAGTTCTAATGAGCCGGTTCCTGTTGTAGATGGGAATGTTTTTCGCGTGTTAGCTCGTTATTTTGATGTGGAGACTGACATTTCCTCAACAATAGCCAAAAAAGAGTTTGCAGCTTTGGCTTATGAAGTCTTAGATAAAAGGAATTCTTTGCAGTTTAATCAAGCTATTATGGAATTTGGAGCGTTGCAATGTATGCCAAAAAATCCCAATTGTTCCGTTTGTGTTTTGAATGATAGTTGTGTCGCATTGCAAAAAAATAAAGTAAATCAGCTCCCGGTTAAATTAAAAAAGACAAAAGTGACCGAACGTTTTTTTAATTATTTGGTATTTGAAGATGAACATGGAAATTCAATTATTCAACAGCGGACCGAAAAAGGTATTTGGCATAATCTATACGAATTTCCCTTAATTGAATCTTTAATTGAATTTACAGAGAAAGAAATTACAGATGAAATCAATAAAGTGAAATTTTTTTCAAATGAAATAATATCTATTAATGCCTATGAAGAAAAAAGTATTTTGCATATTTTATCCCATCAACGGTTGAAAATCAGATTTTGGAATATTCAAGTGAAAGGAAAATTGGAAAATGCAAAGTCAAAACAATCTATCAAAAAGAGACCGTTCCCTATTGTGATTTTTAATTTTATTGAAAAGTATTTTTAAACTGTTATTAAATTCGTAACTTTGATACTGTCCAAAAACAACAAAATATTATGAATGGAACTTTAAATAAGGTTATGTTAATAGGTCATTTAGGTGACGATGTAAAAATGCATTATTTCGATGGTGGTAATTGTATTGGAAGGTTTCCTTTGGCAACAAATGAAGTTTATATTAATAAAACTACCAATGAAAAAATAACATCTACGGAATGGCATAACTTGGTTGTTCGAAATAAAGCCGCTGAAATTTGCGAAAAATACCTTTCAAAAGGAGATAAAATTTATGTTGAAGGGCGAATAAAATCAAGACAATGGCAAGCGGAAGATGGTCAAACAAAATACACTACAGAAATTCAAGTGACTGAATTTACTTTTTTAACTACTAAGAAAGAAACAGAGTTAAATAAACAACAGGTTCCTTCAATGACAGAACCAAATAAAAACACTAATTTTGAAGCCCAAAGAGGTAGCGGTAATCAAGATGATTTACCCTATTAATGTCTAACCAATATAATTAAATTTGGACCCTGAACCGTCGAGTTTGTTAGAAAATATAGATACGAGTTTGCTCTTAGGAACTTTGGGCATTCTCGTTTTGCTTTTATTTTCTGCCTTAATATCTGGATCTGAAGTAGCTCTTTTTTCATTATCCAATAAAGATATCGACGAGGCAACTGCTCAAAACCAATCCAAAGGAAATATTATTTCTGCCTTACTTAGCAAACCAAAAAAATTATTGGCTACTTTATTAATTGCAAATAATTTTATTAATATTGGTATTGTTATCATTTTCTCTTTTATAAAAGAAGATTTATTTAGTCAAATTAAGTTTGACTGGCTTCGTTTTGCAATCGAAGTTGGTGTTGTTACTTTTTTAATTTTATTTTTTGGGGAGGTTTTGCCCAAGGTTTATGCTAACCGAAACAATGTAAAATTCGCTAAAAAGATAGCATCTCCAATAGCTATTTTGAATATGTTGTTGACGCCAATTAATATGCCAATGCGTGCCATTACAATCTTTTTGGAAAATAAATTAGGCAAACAAAAATCTAATATTTCGGTTAACCAATTGTCCCAGGCATTGGAATTAACATCGTCTGAAGATACATCACAAGAAGAACAAAAAATTCTGGAAGGGATCGTGTCCTTCGGGAACACAGATACTAGCCAAGTGATGAGTCCGAGAATTGACTTATTTGCCTTAGAAATTGAAGAACCATTTACAGAAGTCATTGCCAAAATTTTAGACAAAGGGTATTCGAGAATTCCGGTTTATCGAGACAATATTGATCAGATTGAAGGCGTTTTATACGTCAAAGATTTGTTGCCTCACATTGATAAAAAAGAATTTGATTGGACCACCTTGTTGAGAGAACCACTTTTTGTGCCAGAAAACAAAAAACTGGATAATTTATTAAAAGATTTCCAAAGCATGAAAAATCATTTAGCGATTGTGGTTGATGAATATGGAGGAACTTCCGGCGTGATTACATTAGAGGACATTATCGAAGAAATTGTGGGTGATATCAGTGATGAATTTGACGATGAAAACATAAATTATTCTCAAATTGACGACAAGAATTTTTTATTTGAAGGGAAGATTAACTTGAAAGATTTTTATAGAATTGTTGAAGTAGATGATGATTTATTTGAAAATAATAAAGGGGAAGCAGAAACATTAGCCGGTTTTATTTTGGAAATCATAGGTACATTTCCACGGAAAGGACAAAAAATTACTTTTGACAAATGTCTTTTTACTATTGAGTCGGTTGACAAGAAACGGGTAAAACAAATTAAAGTGACTTTAGATGCGTAAAAAGAGTTTATATTTTGGGTTATTCATGATGTTGGGGTTTTTTATGGCTTGTAAAGAAGATGCCTTGCCGAAACCTACCGCTCAATTACGTTTGGATTATCAAATGGCAAATTATATGGATTTTGATAGTCCTTGTCCGTTTAATTTTGACTATAACACTGATACCAAAGTTAAAGTAAAGGAAGATTGTGCCGTAACCATAGAATATCCAAAAATGAAAGCCACTGTTTATTTAACGTACCGAAAAGTCAATAATAATATTGATATTTTACTGAAAGATGCTCAAAAACTCACCTACGAGCACGTGATTAAAGCTGATGATATTGTGGAAACGCCTTTTATCAACACTAAAGATAAGGTTTATGGTATGTTTTATCAAGTGGGAGGAAATGCTGCATCAAACACACAGTTTTATTTAACAGACAGTATTCAACATTTTGTTACCGGTTCTGTATATTTTTATTCTAAACCCAACTTTGATTCGATTATGCCGGCATCAAGTTATATTAAAGACGACATGCAAACATTGATGGAAACGATGCGTTGGAAGAAGTAATCAACATAAAAAAGAGTCCAATAGGACTCTTTTTTTTATGATCTTTTTATAACGTCTCCACTTTTTTAGCAGAACAACATCCTGATTTTTTTTCAGGTTCGCATCCTTTTTTTTCTTCGCTAGAAGCGTTTTCTTTTTTAGAATCAGCTGTTTTCTTTTTCTTTTGTAAAAAGAAGAGCATGATCAGCAGAATTAGTCATGTCGGATACTTTATACGTTTTACCATCTGCAGCTCCTTCAACCGTTTGAACCAGCACTTCCGGAGTTACTTTGTTTGCATCATATTCAATGGTTGCTTTTTTAGCTTCAAAATCAACTTCTGCTTTTTGAACACCATTTAATTTAGCTAATTTTTTTTCTAAATGATTTGCACAGCCAACTTCACAACTCATTCCTTCAATGGTAAAAGAGGCAGTGGCTAATTGAGCAGGTTGTTCTTGCGTTTGTTCGGTGGTTGCAGTTTCTGTTGCTTCCTTTTTGCAACTTACAATTGATAAAATTGTAAAGGCAAATAAGGCGATTTTTTTTGTGAATTTCATATGTTTTATTTTTAAAAATGAAGTGTAAAAAGTTTGTTTGTAATTCAATACAAAAATAACATTTTTTTCGCTTTTTATTTGCGAAAATTAACGGAGTTTTGTGACGCAATAAAAAGTTGATGGAAAACAAGAATTTAAGGTTCGTTTACTTAGTCGTTTTAGCCCTTATTTGGGGTAGCTCATTTATTCTTATCAAAAGAGGTTTAGTGGCTTTAACGCCTTATCAATTAGGTTCATTGCGAATGGTTTTTGCTGCGGTATTTCTGTTGATTATCGGATTCAACAGTATCAAAAATATTGAATTACGCCATTGGAAATACCTTGCTTTGACGGCTGTTTTTGGCACTTTTATTCCGGTTTTTCTGTTTTCTGTTGCTCAAACACAAATCAGCAGTTCGGTGAGTGCTATTTTAAACTCGCTTACGCCTTTGAATACGTTAGTGCTTGGAATTATTCTTTTTAAAATAGATTTTCAACGACGACAAATCTTTGGCGTTTTCATTGGTTTGATGGGAAGTACATTGCTTATTTTCAATGGAGCTGCCAATCATCCGGAACAGAATTATAATTATGCGGTATTATTAGTTATTGCTTCTGTCTGTTATGCGATGAATGTCAATTTTATTAAAATGTATTTATCCGATTTAAATCCGTTGAGCATTACAACCGGAAATTTTATCGTTATGTTGATACCGGCTTCTACTGTATTGTATTTTTCAGGTTTTTTTGAAGCAGTACAAGTACAAGAAACGCAAAATGTAATTGGTTATATCGCTATTTTAGGAATTGTAGGAACGGCTTTAGCTAATATCTTGTTTTATAAATTAATAAAAATTTCGTCTCCTGTTTTTGCTTCTTCGGTTACTTATTTAATTCCGGTTGTTGCTTTTATGTGGGGATTGGTTGACAATGAAAGCTTGACGTTAGTTCAATTTATAGGAGCTGCGATTATTCTTGTCGGAGTTTATTTATCGGCTAGAAAATAAAAAGGACCGCCATTTCTGACAGTCCTTTTATCATTGAAAAGTTGTTTTTTATTTAAAATCTTCGTCGCTTACACCTTCATTGATTTTGACATCAGAAGTTGTCAATTCTAGTTCAACACCAATATTCAAAGTGGTTTTATGAGGGACTTTAATCCCTTTCACTTCTTTATAGTCGGAATAATAGGTCATTTGAGTCATTTTTTGACCTCCTTGTTCTAATTCTTTGGCTTCTGCAATTTTTAATCCGGTTTTCACATCAAAATAATAAGTAGATTTTCCGTTTTTAACAGCATAAGCGTCTGTTCCATTGATGTTTTCAACTGCACCTAATGTAATGTCTTTGTTGTTAGCTAATGTTAATTCTTCAAATGGAACGGCACCCGCTTGCATTTCTTTTAAATCATCACCTGTAAAATCTTTTCGTTGGCCTTGTTGCACCATATAAGCACCATTTTCATTCACTACCTGTTTCATCATAGTAGTTCCCATCGCTTTCATTTCCACCGCCAATTTGTTACTAGATGTTACCTTAGTAGTCATTTCTAAAGCCATACCTTGCACTGTTCCAGATGAAGTAGTCATAATGCTTTTGACATCAGAAACTGCTTTTTGTCCACCGATAGCGGCTATATATTTGTCTAAAACTGATTTTGCAGTAACATCGGCACTTACCGTTTTTGCTACAGGTTTTTCTACTTTATTTCCGTATTTATCAAAATAGAAAATTGGAATATTCAGTTTTTCTAAACCGGGAAGAACATCAGTTCCTTTACTCACTACTACAATTCTTAAATTTTCAGCTAAGAAATATTTTTTAGACACTCTTAAAATATCGTCAGCAGTAACTGCATTGATGTTTTTAATGTAATTTTCGTAAAAATCAGCCGGTAATCCTTGTGTTTTTGTTTGTAAAGCATAACGGGCAACAGTTGCCGGTTTTTCAATATCCATTACAAATTTTCCAATGTATCCTGCTTTTACATTTTTTAATGTTTCTTCAGATACTTTTTCAGTTCGGATACGTTTTATTTCTTTTAAAATTTCAACTACGGCACTGTCAGTTACCGCATTTCTCACTTGCGTAGAAGCAGAAAAGTTTCCAACATATTTGTTTCCTCTTAAGCTTGAACGGGCACCATAAGTCCAACCGTGAGCTTCTCTTAAGTTCATGTTTAAGTAACTGTTGAAATCACCTCCTAAAATTTGATTTGCAACAATT
The DNA here is from genome assembly GCF_013822155.1 of Flavobacterium sp. Classification (GTDB taxonomy): domain Bacteria; phylum Bacteroidota; class Bacteroidia; order Flavobacteriales; family Flavobacteriaceae; genus Flavobacterium. The sequence continues at coordinate 24,447 of NZ_PNJW01000026.1, read as the reverse complement.
GCGGCAAAATAATCTTTGTCGGTCATTTTTAATTTCGTAATGTGGACAGCCGAAATTTCAGATTGAACTGCATTAGAAGCGTCTACAAAATTAATTTGTGAGTATTGAACATCTTTTGGGTCAGAATAAGTTATCTGAGGAGCCGTTGCTTTTTTCCAAGCACCAAATAATTTTTCTACTGTGGCTTTAACTTCAGCAAATTTCACATCGCCCACAATAACTAAGTAGGCATTTTCAGGGGTAAAATAAGAAGTATAATTTTGAATAACATCGTTTAATGATATATTATTGATGGTTTCTTCGCTTAAATATTCGCCTCTAGGATGATTTTTTCCATAAGCTAAAACGCGTTCTACTCTTCTGGCAATGGAGGGAACACTTTTTTCATCGGCTTTTAAGCCTTCAATTAATTTTGCTTTTTCTTTATCAAATTCTTCTTGTGTAAAAACAGGGTTTAAAGCACCGTCGGCCATTAACTCCATAATTCTTTTAGAATATTTAGAAAGACCGTTAGCAAAAGCACCATCGGAGCTGAAATTGATGGAAGCTCCTAAAAAATCAACTTCTTCGTTAAAATCATTTTTAGAAATGGTTTTTGTTCCATTACCCAACATGCTACTTGTCATATCAGAAACTCCTTTTTTGTTTCCCTCAGAATATGGAGCGTTGTCAATCGAAAGATTATAAGAAACTCTTGGTAATTTATTGTTTTCAACAACTAACACTTTTAATCCGTTAGGTAATTCAAAAGTTTGAGGTTTTCCAATGTTAATTTTAGGAGCCGGTCCTGGTTTTGGTTGAGGTCTGTCTTGTGCTTGCATAGTTAAAGTTAAAAACAAGCTCGTTGCTAAAATGGCTATTTTTTTCATGATTTATATCTTAATTTTGAGCTTTATCAGATTTAGGAGCATAGTCCAAAAGTAAACGTTGATTTGGATTGAGGTATTTTTTAGCAATATCTCTAATTTCTTCACGGGTAATAGAACGATAAATGTCTATTTCAGAATTTATCAAATTCACATCACCGTACAATAAATAGTAAGTAGCTAAATTCCCAGCAATACCTTCCACAGAAGCATTGTTGTCTACATATTGACTTTCAAAGATATTTTGTAGTTTTTTAAATTCCTTTTCAGAAATTAACTCTGTTTGAAGACGAACAATTTCTTCATCAATTTCAGCAATCAAACTTTCAGGAGTAAATCCTCCCATAGGTAATCCGTATAAAATATACAAACCGTAATCTTCTTGACTAAAATTAAAAGCTCCTACTTGTAAGGCCATTTTTTTATCATCCACAATTTTTTTATACAAACGAGAAGATTTACCTTCAGACAAGACGGTTGAAATCATATCCAATACTCTTGCATCTCGGGTTTTCATGGAAGGAGTTCGATAAGAAGCTACCGCCATCGGGATTTGAATATTTGGGTCTTCATATTTTGCTTTAAGTGTTTGTGTAATTGGAGTTTCTTCCACTTTTGTTCTTGTTATTGGTGTTCCTTTTTGAATAACACCAAAATATTTTTGAATCCATTCTTTCGCCTGTGCAGGTTCAAATTGACCAGCTACAACCAGCACTGCATTGTTTGGAATATAGAATTTTTTATTAAAATCTTGAAACTCTTTAAGCGTTGCAGCATCTAAATGATCCATCGAACCAATAGTTGCCCAACGATAAGGATGGTTTGTAAACATGTTGCGTTTTACTTCTGCAATTAAATTCCCGTAAGGTTGGTTGTCAACCCTTAGTCGTTTTTCTTCTTTAACAACTTCATTTTGAGTATCTACGCCAATTTGGTTAATTACTGGGTGAAGTAAACGTTCTGATTCCATCCATAGTCCTAATTCAAGATTGTTTGAAGGGAAGATTTCATAGTAATAGGTTCTGTCATCGGAGGTGTTAGCGTTATTTGTTCCGCCATTTCCGGTTACGATTTTAAACCATTCTCCACGACCGATATTTTGCGTTCCTTCAAATAAAAGATGTTCAAAAAAGTGAGCAAAACCTGTTCTTTCAGGGTTTTCATCTTTTGCACCAACATGATACATTACCGAAGTAATTACAACCGGTGCAGAATTATCTTGATGTAAAATTACGTGTAACCCATTATCTAAAGTATATTCTTCAAAGGTCACTTTTTGGGCAGAAACTGTTCCTCCAAGCGTAAGCAGTGTACTTAAAGCCATTAATGATTTTTTCATAAAAATTAGTGATTAAATTTTTTGCATTTCAAATTGGTATGCAATTTCGGTATTTTGTTACAGTTTTACTAAATAATTCACAAAATATTTAGGTTTAGATAATGCAATTTTAGTGTAAATAATTTATTTTTAAAATTCAGTTGTGTGATTGAGAATTAGTTGTATATTTGCAACCTTAAAATTTAATTAAAAACACATTGTTATGTACGCAATCGTAGAGATAGCAGGGCAACAATTTAAAGTAAGCAAAGACCAAAGAGTATTTGTTCACCGTTTAGCATCTGAAGAAGGAAGCAAAGTTTCTTTCGACAAAGTAATGTTGTTAGACGAAGATGGAACAATTACTATAGGCGCCCCCGCTATAGAAGGTGCTTCAGTAGAAGCCAAAGTGTTAAAACACTTAAAAGGAGACAAAGTAATCGTTTTCAAAAAGAAAAGAAGAAAAGGTTACAAAAAGAAAAACGGACACAGACAGTCTTTTACACAAATTGTGATTGAAGGCATTAATGCGAGTGCTCCTAAAAAGAAAGCTGCTAAAAAAGCGGAAACCACAGAAGAATAATTAACATTTAAAACTTAAACATCATGGCTCACAAGAAAGGTGTCGGTAGTTCCAAGAATGGTAGAGAATCAGAATCGAAACGTTTAGGCGTTAAGATATATGGTGGTCAAGCAGCTATTGCAGGAAATATCATTGTAAGACAAAGAGGTTCTAAACATAATCCAGGAGACAACGTTTACATTAGTAAAGATCATACTTTACATGCAAGAGTTGACGGAGTGGTTAAGTTTCAGAAAAAAGGTGACAACAAATCATTTGTATCTGTTATTCCTTTTGAAGCATAATTAGAATCTACTTCAAAATATAAAAACCCATTTCGAGAGAGATGGGTTTTTTTGTTATTTAGATTTTTTGTTATTAATTAGATATATTCATCAAAATTAAGTGAAGAATAACCAGTCGTTCTATTTCAGAAAATTTTTCAGATTGATTTATTAAAGAGGCAATCCGTATTTCATTTTTATAACCATCTGCCATTAGATATGAATATATAGTATATCGTTTTCTTAAAATGTTCTTTTTAGCATCACTAATTTCCTTATTGTAAACTTCTTCTGGACAAGAAGAATAAAAATCTAATGTAGTTAGAGAAAGTAAATCAAAAAAGTTGTCATTTATTTTAGTTCTAATTTTTGTTGCTATTTTCTTAGATTCTTCATTATTGTGAAAGGCAATGACCGTTAATTTTAAGTAACTTTCTTTTTTAAAATCATGAATTATCTTTTCATCTAAAAGTAATTGTTCGGTTTCTTTCAGTATTGAAAAAATGTCTTTTTTTATTCCATGACCATCATATAATATTTTTTGTGTTTTGTTATTTACACAATCTTTATAATAATCATCACTGTTAATAGATTTACAGCTACTCAGAAGGCTTAATAAAATTATAATAAAATTAATCGAAGATTTGGGACTCATGTAAATCTAGTTTTTAAACAAGTTAAAAATAGCAATTTAGTCATTTATAAAAGCTAAAAATAAAAAATTGCATTCAATAAACTTAGAAAAAAATACTAACCCTTACATTTCAGCAAGGGTTTAATATTGAGATTATTTTTTATGATGGATTGAATAAAAAGCCAATACTAAAATACAGATTGGTTTCATCCACATCATTAATCCATGAAGCATCAAAGGTGATGGGCCCCAACAGAGAAAGATAAGAAATGTTTGCCCCACCGGAAAACAAGAAACTGGTTTCAGTTCGCTCTTGCCATTTGCTTTTCGGAGAAAAAGCATCATCCATATAATCATCAAAAGTTTTGAAACCTACTGAGGCTATATCAATGTGTGGAGTCAGGTAAATTTTTCCGGTTAAGTTTATTTGTAAACCAACATTCATTTTCATCAGTTGTGTTACTGTCAATTCATCTTCATTTAATCCGGGAAGAATAGTTCTGTTATTCGTTGGTACTATAGATGTTCCTCCTAAAAAATATTTTGCTCCATAGCCGTAACTGGAAAAAGATAATTCATCTGACTTTAGGCTATCTTCAAAAATAAAATTGGTTGTAGCACCAATAATTCCCGTTAATTTTTTTTGTATAGGAATTCTTTTTTCAAAAGTCAAGCCTAGTTTTGTAAATCCATTTGTTGTTCCTGAAATTTTTGGTACTGTTTCATCGGTGGAATTCAACTCAACGTCATGCAATAATGATCTGCTTATTTTTGCTTGAAAAAAGGTCCCTTTATTGGCAAAAAAAACTTTATCCAAATCATTATAAGAAAAATGAGCACCTAATTCAATATTGTTGAAGTAATAACTTTTAAATGGATATTCAGTCAAATCAGCATCTGCTTTGGGTTTTAAATAGGTATATTGATAATTTAAAGACATCCCCACATAGGTTTTAAATGAATTTAAGTTTCTGTTTACTTGATTATTGAACTGATAAGAGCGGTATTTTAAATCTGTGACAAGTTTGTTGTCTACAAATAATTCTTGAATTAAATTTTCACCATAAAGTTCGGTATTCCACCACCATTCTTTTTTCGAACCAAAAATATCTTGATATTCAATTCTTGCTCTTGGTTGTTCTGCAATGTCTGCTGTAATCAAAAAACGAGACGACTCCCCAAGAATATTTCTACCGGTATAATTAAGAATAACTCCTACACCTCTATAAGTATCAAAATGAAGTGAAGCATTTACTTGATTTTTAGAATTTTCAAAAAAAGTTATTTCTAGGACTATTTTACCATCATTTACAAAAGAACTAGTTGTGATTTTACTGAATAAATTTGTGCCCATTGCTCTGTCTATTCCTTCAACTATATCATGAGATACATATTTTGTGTGAGGTTTTATATTCATTCTTTCCTTAACAAAAGCAAGGTTTTCTTTGCTGATGTTTGTGAAAACTATTGTATCTAAAGTAAATTCTTTTGGGATGATAGGGAGTTCATGTGTTCTTTGTTTAAATTTATTTAATTTTTCTGCCAAGGCTACTAGAGCATCCATGTTTTGATTAGTTGCAATTTTACCCTCTTCATAGATTTCATTGCTTTTTGCAAAATCTCCTGTTGAATACTTCAAATTTGGTAGGTGATCTACTAAAATATCACACAATTTTCTTTTTTCAGGATCTTTAACGTTACTGGTTAGCATACTTGTTTGAACTAAAACAGAAACAAAATTGTTCAATTTTTCTTTTGGTTCCATACCACCGCCCACATCACTACCGATGATAATATCAGCACCCATTAGCTTGGCAATATCTGTTGGAAAATTATTGACCACACCACCATCCACTAAAAGTGTTTCTTTGTATGGAACCGGGTTAAAAACAGCAGGAAGCGACATACTTGCCCGAATGGCGGTTGCCAAATTTCCACTGTCTACCACTACTTCTTTTCCGGTAACTAAATCAGTCGCTAATGCTCTAAATGGAATGGAAAGTTTATCAAAATCAGTTACATTGTAAACAGGATAAGTTAATTCTGAAAGATACTCTCTTAGATTTTGATCACTTAATAAAGAGCTGACACTGGTAGGTTTGCCATTTTTTATATCAAGACCAATCAAATATCTTTCAAATTCACTTTTTTCTTCTACGCTAACTTTGTCAAATGAAACACCACCACCTAAAAGTTTGTCCCAATCCATGTTTTTTGTCAATTTAGCGATGCTGTCTCCGGAATACCCCATGGCGTAAAGTCCGCCCATCACGCTTCCCATACTATTTCCAACTATAAGGTCAGGAACAATGTGTAACGAATCTAAAGCCTGTAAAAGAGGGATATGTGCAACACCTTTTGCTCCACCACCGCTTAAAACCAAAACTACTTTAGGTTTTTTATCTTGAGCAAAATTTAATTGTGGGAAAATAAGAAAAAGAGAAAGTGTGAATAAGAATAAATATTTTTTCATGGTTCATTATTTAATAGTAAAACAATATAATCAATTTATGAAGATTACTTTCATCAAACTTCAACAAATCTATAGTAAAGTTAGCTATTTTTAAGAAAATTATTTATTACAAGTTATTATTTATTCAATAAAATAATTAGTTGCCACACAAAATGATTATTTCTAATGGCAAATCTTTAGATATTTTTTCCAATTTGTTTTTGTTGAAAAAGTATAAATGAACATCATCACTACAACTACTATAGTATAATTGGTTTTTTGTAAAAATAAAAAAAGCCCTCACTTTTCAGTAAGGGCTTAGTCTTTATACTTAGTATCTGTAATATTCCGGTTTATATGGTCCTTGAACATTAACGCCAATATAGGCAGCTTGTTCTTCATTTAAAGTTTCCAATTCAATGCCTAATTTAGCTAAGTGTAAAGCGGCAACTTTTTCATCTAAATGTTTTGGTAGCATATACACTTCGTTTTTGTAATTAGTTGAATTATTCCACAATTCAATTTGAGCCAACGTTTGATTTGTAAATGAATTACTCATTACAAAACTAGGGTGACCTGTTGCACAGCCTAAGTTAACCAAACGACCTTCAGCCAAAATGATGATGTCTTTTCCGTTGATGGTATATTTGTCTACTTGTGGTTTGATTTCAATTTTTGAAGCTCCGTGGTTACTGTTTAACCAAGCCATATCAATTTCATTGTCAAAGTGTCCGATGTTACATACAATTGTTTTGTCTTTCATTTGTTCAAAGTGAGAACCCACAACGATATCTTTATTTCCGGTAGTTGTGATGATGATATCAGCATTTCCAACTACAGTATTTAATTTTTTTACTTCAAAACCATCCATGGCAGCTTGTAATGCACAAATTGGGTCAATTTCGGTAACCGTAACAATTGAACCGGCACCTCTAAAAGAAGCAGCTGTTCCTTTGCCAACATCACCATATCCGCAAACAATTACTCTTTTACCTGCCAACATAATATCTGTTGCACGACGAACAGCATCAACAGCCGATTCTTTACAACCGTATTTGTTGTCAAATTTAGATTTTGTAACAGAGTCATTTACATTGATGGCTGGCATATATAAAGTACCGTTTTTCATTCTTTCATATAAACGATGAACTCCTGTAGTTGTTTCCTCTGAAAGACCTTTAATTCCTGGAATTAATTCCGGGTAACGATCAAAAACCATGTTGGTTAAATCACCACCATCATCTAAAATCATATTCAATGGTTTTCTGTCTTCACCAAAGAATAAAGTTTGTTCAATACACCAATCAAAAGACGCTTCATCAAGACCTTTCCAAGCATATACTTGAATTCCGGCAGCAGCGATTGCAGCAGCTGCTTGGTCTTGTGTAGAGAAAATGTTACAAGAACTCCAAGTTACTTCTGCTCCCAAAGCAATTAATGTTTCAATTAAAACTGCCGTTTGAATGGTCATGTGTAAACAACCGGCAATACGGGCACCTTTTAAAGGTTGGCTATTGCCATATTCTTCACGAAGAGCCATTAAGCCTGGCATTTCTGCTTCGGCCAATTCAATTTCTTTTCTTCCCCAAGCGGCCAAAGAAATATCTTTCACTTTGAACGCAACATAAGGTAATGTTTGTGTACTCATTTATAAAATAGTTATATTAGCTAAAAATTTTTTGCAAACTTACGCATTTAGGGAAGATTTTAAAAACCTTTTTAGGTTTTTTGTGATTTGTTTAATACGCTAAAGTTTTGAAATACAAATTGATATCTTTTTAAAAACCATGCCTTTTTATAAAAAAATACACGTTGATTCAAAAACAGTTGTTTTAGTTTGGAAAATTTCAGAATCTTATAATGAATTATTCCGTTCTGTTTCATTGAAAGACAATTCGTTAGCTCGCATGGAAGGAATGAAATCAGAAAGCCATCAGAAAGGTTTTTTGGCAGTTCGAATGTTATTGCAACAAGCAGGTTATACCGATTTTGATTTGTATTATGATGAATTTGGAAAACCGCATTTAAAAGATGGTAAACATATTTCGATCTCTCATTCATTTGATTTTTCTGTTATTGTTTTATCAGATAGAAATATTGGAATCGATTTAGAATTGCGTCGTGATTTAGTCAAAAAAATTGCCCGAAAATTTGCAGCCGAAAAATTTGTATATGAATCAGAACATAATTCCGATGATTTTATCCGTAAATTAACCGTTATTTGGGGAGTGAAAGAAGCCGTTTTTAAAGTAAGAAACGAAATAGGAATTAGTTTTAAAGAGCATATTTTTGTTCACCCATTTGAAATGGATGATAAACAAACAACAAGTTTATTAGATTTTAATGACACAAAACAAGAATTTGAAGTTTTCTTTACAGAAATTGAATCTTATACTTTAGTTTGGCTTTGGGAAACTGAAAAATGAAAAATATATACCAAGAAATAGTACAAGCTAAAATTGACAATCGAAAGCTTTTAGCCATTTTACTCGACCCGGATAAAGTAGATTTTGATGGTTTATTGTTGTTGACAGATAAAATTAAAACGTCTCCTGCAACTCATATTTTTGTTGGAGGCAGTATTGTAGAAACCAATAAAATTGACTTATTAATTCAATTTTTAAAAGATAAATTAACGATTCCTATTTTGCTTTTTCCCGGGAATCCATCTCAGATTTCAACTTATGCGGATGGAATATTGTTTTTAAGTTTACTTTCAGGAAGAAATCCTGTTTTTTTAATTGATCATCATGTAAAAGCAGTTCCAAAATTAAAAAACACATCATTAGAAATTATACCAACGGCTTATCTTCTCATTGAAAGTGGAAGTCAAACGGCGGTTGAACGGGTAAGTCAAACGGAACCGTTAGACAGAAATAATAGTAATTATGTTTGTCAAACGGCTATTGCAGGAGAATATTTAGGAAATAAATTACTTTATCTAGAAGCCGGAAGCGGAGCTAAATTAGCCGTTCCATTAGAAATGATTCACGAAGTTTCAAAATGCATTTCGATTCCATTGATAGTAGGAGGAGGCATTCGAACGCTTAAAGGAATTAAACAAGCCTACGATGCTGGAGCAGACTTAGTTGTGATAGGTACTGCTTTTGAAAATGATGTAACTTTCTTTGAAAATGATTGATTTTCTTTTTTCTCAATATAAAACGTACTCAAATTTTCATATTTATTTGGAAATTGTCGCGGTACTTTTTGGTTTAGTTAGTGTTTGGTATGCTAAAAAAGATAACATTTTAGTATTCCCAACCGGAATTATTAGCACGACAATCTTTATATATTTGCTTTGGAAATGGTCTTTGTTAGGGGATATGTCTATCAATGTTTACTATTCTATTATGAGTATTTACGGTTGGTATCATTGGACTCGAAAAAAGAATAATCAAACGGTGTTTCCAATTGACAAAATTTCTGAAAATGAGAAGAAATGGGCAATTATTATTTTTATAGTTACATCGATTGGGGTAATTTTAATCTATCAGTTTTTTGATAAATTTACACAATGGACAGCCTACGTTGATACTTTAACAACAGGACTTTTTTTTGTTGGCATGTGGCTTATGGCTAAACGAAAAATTGAACATTGGATTTTTTGGATAATTGGTGATATCATTTCAATTCCTTTGTATTTTTGTAAAGGTTATACATTTACGAGTTTACAATATTTAATTTTCACAATCATTGCCTTTTATGGCTATATCGAATGGAAGAAAATCTTAAACAGCAACACACAAGCATAATTAAAATTGCTATTTACGGACCGGAAAGTACGGGAAAAACAACTTTAGCAAAACAACTTGCTGAGCATTTTAATACCGTATGGATACCGGAATTTGCAAGAGATTATCTTCAGGATAAATGGAATAAAACGAAACAGATTTGTCAACAAGAGGATTTGTTACCCATTGCTATTGGTCAAACAAAACTTGAAAATGAAGGATTGCAAGACGCAAATGAACTATTGTTTTCTGATACAAACTTGATGGTTACTAAAGTTTTTTCGGATATCTATTATGGAAATACAAATCCAATATTACAAAAGGCGGCAAAAAAGCATAAATATGATTTGTTTTTACTGACAGATATTGATGTTCCATGGGAAAAAGACGATTTGCGTGACAGACCGGATAATAGAGAAGATACATTTAAACTATTTGAAGATGCTTTAATTCATTACAATAAACCGTTTATTAAAATTTCCGGATCTAAAGAAAAGAGATTTCAAAAAGCAACGTTATTAATCAATGATTTTTTAGAAGCAAAAGGGAGAGGGTTTAATTCTTTTGATTTTATACAATTCTATCAGCGAAATGTAGAATTAGATAAAGTAAAAAATCAAATCCATTTTTTAACCGAAGGAATACCTAGAATTGATTTAGACCGAATAGCCAAAATAGATGATGGAATTGAACAGCTAAGCAAAGAAGAGGCAATTTATTATGCTAACTTTTTTGATAACAAAAAAAATCAGTTAAAACTCAAAAAGTTTGTTCCTGCTTCCGGTGCAGCCAGTAGAATGTTTAAATTTTTGAATGATTTTTTACATGATTTTAAATTAGGAGAGGAATCAATTAATGCTTATATCAATAGAAAAAAAGCAAAAAATTTATCGCTGTTTTTAATTGGGATAGAAAAATTACCGTTTTATGAAAAGGTTTTATCACGAGTGAAAATTATTTTTCCGGAATATGAAAGTTGGGGATATGACAGTAAAATGTTTGCCTTCATTAAAATTATGTTGGCTAAAAACGAATTTGATTTTGCTAATAAACCTAAAGGCGTGTTGCCTTTTCACAAATATAAATCACATTGTGCAACTCCTATTGAAGAGCACTTGAACGAAGCAGTTTATTATGCTGCTTCCAATCAAAAAGCACATTTACATTTTACCGTTTCAGAAGAGCATCAAGAGGATTTTGAAAAAATTGTTGAATCAGTAAAACCCAAAATTGAGAACCAATTTCAAACAGAAATAAACGTAACCTATTCCTACCAAAATAAAGCTACCGATAGTATAGCATTAGATATGGAGAACAATTTATTTCGTGATGATCATGACTTGTTAGTTTTCAGACCGGGTGGACATGGTGCTTTAATAGAAAATTTAAATCGTTTAGATGCAGATATAATCTTTATTAAAAATATTGATAATGTTATCCAAAACCACATTGAAGAAATTGCGTTATACAAAAAAGCTTTAGCGGGGATTTTATTAGATAAACAGCAACAAATCTTCCTGTATCTTTCTCAATTAGATGCAGATAAAGTGGATAAAGTTTTTTTAGATGATGTGGTTACTTTTATTCAAACAAAACTCCATTTTGAAGTAGTAGAAGATTTTTCAAAATATACTAAAGAAAGTAAAATTGACTATTTGAAAAATTATTTAAATCGTCCGATACGAGTATGTGGAATGGTAAAAAACGAAGGAGAACCCGGAGGTGGACCTTTTTGGGTACGCGATAAAAAAGGCCTTGTTTTTTTACAAATAGTTGAAACAACTCAAATTGATGAGACCGATGCAACACAAGTTAAAATTTTAGAAAGTTCAACCCATTTTAATCCGGTCGATTTAGTATGTGGTATTCGAAATTATAGAGGAGTCAACTTTGATTTAAACGAATTTGTTGACCATAATAGCGGATTTGTTGTTCATAAAAACAAGGGTGGAAAAGAGTTAAAAGCCTTCGAACTTCCTGGACTTTGGAATGGTGCAATGGCAAAATGGCTTACCGTTTTTGTCGAGGTTCCGTTAATTACTTTTAATCCGGTGAAAACAGTGAATGATTTACTTAAAACAGCTCATCAGCCACAGTAATGGATAGTGATAAAATTATAGCGGAACTAAATTTTAAAGCGGTTAGAAGTAGTGGGGCAGGTGGTCAAAATGTGAATAAAGTTTCTTCTAAAGTTGTTTTGTCTTTTGATTTGTTTAACTCACAATGTTTATCTGATGATGAAAAAACAGTACTTTTCGAGAAATTAAAAACGAAACTAACATCAGCAGGAATGTTGATTTTAAATTGTGATGAAGATCGTAGCCAACTCAAAAACAAAGAAATCATCACAAAAAGGTTTTTAAAACTTATTCGAAACGCTTTGATTATTCCGAAAAAAAGAAAGCCCACAAAAATTCCACGTTCCGTTATAGAAAAAAGGATTAAATCAAAACGGAACACATCAGAAATAAAACAAAACAGGAAGAGACCAGAAGCTTAGAATATTATTTTTTGATTGCGAAATTAAGATTAACATTTGTTGAAGAATAATCTTTAGAAAATTATAACTAATTTTGTTATGTCTCAAAGGGGTGCTTATATTTTGAATTTAATTCAAAACAAACGAGCTGAGATCATACCCAACGAACCTAGAACAGGTAATGCTGTTTAGGGAAAAGACAAAAAACAAAAGTGCACATTTGTTTGGCTGTCAAGAGTATCAATTTTAATTTTTAACCAAGAATAATTACCCCTTTTATTCGTAAACATTTTACGAATGCAAACTTTATTCAACAAATTTTGCCATAAAGGCACAAAGTCGTTTAGTAGGTGCTTTTTTTTCAGCTTACTTCTGTTTTCTTTTTCCGGATTTTCACAAGAAACGGTAAACGATACAACTAAAACAAAAGAGATTTCACTTGATGAAGTTTTAGTATCAGCCGTTCGGGTAACAGCACAATCACCGGTAACATTTTCCAATCTTCGCAAAGAAGAATTCCAATCCAGAAATTTGGGTCAGGATATTCCACTCATGATGAATTATCTACCTTCGGTTGTTACAACTACCGATGCCGGAGCCGGTGTGGGTTATACCGGAATTCGGGTTAGGGGTTCTGATGCGACACGGGTGAATGTAACAATCAATGGAATACCTTACAATGATTCCGAAAGCCAGGGAACTTTTTGGGTAAACATGCCCGATTTTGCGAGTTCAACCGAAAGTTTACAACTTCAACGCGGTGTTGGCACTTCCACAAATGGAGCCGGAGCTTTTGGAGCAAGTCTGAATGTGTTAACTGATAATTATTCGAAAGAATCCAAAGGTGAAATTTCAAATTCCTTTGGTAGTTTTAACACTCGAAAACATACCGTGAAGTTCAGCACCGGTTTGATGAATGAGCAGTTTGAAATTGCGGGACGCTTATCTGCAATCAATTCCGATGGGTATATAGACAGAGCTTCATCTGATTTGAAATCGTATTTTCTGCAAGGAGCCTATGTAGGAAAATCGACTTTAATAAAAGGTTTGGTGTTTGGAGGCATTCAAAAAACCTATCAAGCTTGGTACGGTTTAGAAGATCCCGAAAAACTTGAAAATGATCGAACGTTTAACGTTGCCGGAATGTATTTTGACGAAAAAGGGAAAATGAAATTTTATGACAATGAGACCGATAATTACCAACAAGATCATTACCAATTGCATTGGAACGAGCGTTGGAACGAACATTGGAGCAGTAATTTTGCGTTTCATTACACCAAAGGAAAAGGCTATTTTGAACAATATAAAGAAGATGAAGATTTTTCAGATTATGGTTTAGAACCTATTGTTTTGGGTGGAGAAACGATTGATATGACGGATTTAATTCGCAGACGTTGGTTGGATAATGATTTTTACGGAACTACTTTTTCTGTAAATTATAACAAAGATAAAGTAGATGTAATTATTGGTGGTGGAGCAAATAAATATGAAGGAGATCATTTTGGCGAAATTATTTGGGCTCAATATGCTTCGCAAAGCGAAATTAGAGATCGCTATTACGACGATTTTTCTTCGAAAACAGATGTGAATGTTTTTGCAAAAATCAACTATCAACTCACAACAAAATGGCGTTTGTTTGGAGATATGCAATACCGAAACGTAGGCTATCAAGCCAATGGAGCAGAAACAGGCTTGGTAAACGACACGTTTAATTTTTTTAATCCGAAAGTAGGTGTGACTTATGTCATGAATGAAAAACAAAACTTTTATTTTTCATACGCTAAAGCCAATCGCGAACCCAATCGAAACGATTATGAAAGTGGAAATCCAAAACCAGAGAAATTGGATGATTATGAATTAGGTTGGCGTTTCTCCACCGAAAAAACAAAATTGAATGTCAATGGTTATTTCATGAAATACAGAGACCAATTGGTTTTAACCGGCGAATTAAACGATGTGGGTGCTCCTGTTCGAGCCAACAGTGGCGATAGTTACCGACTTGGATTGGAAGTTGATGCCACTTTTAAACTTACCAATAAGTGGTTTTTGCAACCAAATGTAACGCTGAGTCAAAATATAAATCAAGATTTTGTATTTCAACGGGACGGAGTTTTTGAAGATTTAGGAACCACAAATATTGCTTTTTCACCCGATTTAATTGCGGCAAACAGATTGGTGTTTATGCCTATTCAAAATTTTCAAGTGTCACTTTTGTCAAAATTTGTGGGTGAACAATACATGGGAAATATCGATGCAGAAAGTTCAAAATTAGACAGTTATTTTGTGAACGATTTGAATGCATCGTATGAAATAGTAACCAAAAAAGTATTCAAATCTATACGAATTGATGTATTGGTAAATAATATCTTCAATTTAGAGTATGAAAGTAATGGGTATTTCTACACCTATGACGATGATTTTTCCAATCCGGGAACTGTCACAACAATAGAAGGTGCCGGTTATTACCCGCAAGCAGGGATAAACTTGTTAGTAGGATTAACACTCTTATTTTAAACACAGCATAAAAAATCCTGACTGTTCGGTCAGGATTTTAATTTAATTATAAACACGTATGTTTGGTAAATTTACCTCCACTCGATATCTTTTCATGGGGTATTGCAAACTGCTAAGCCCTGTAAATAAGCTGTATTGTTCATCATCACAAGGACATATGGCGTTAATTCCACTTATTATCATTGTAGAACAACCTGAAATAGGTTGATTAGGGCATGCTGCATCATAGGCTAAATAACCGCTGCCACTATTAAAAACAATTACTCCTCTTGCCCCAGCGGTGCCTTGTGGAATATAGACGGCATTACTAGGGAATTGTAAATTACTATAGGAAGGTAAATTCACATTGATGTCAACTGTAAAGGTATAATTTGGAATATAAGGATTATTGTCATTTCCACCACCACTGTCGCAACCGAATAAGAATAAAGGACTGAATATAACTAAAATGATTTTTTTCATTTTTTTGATTAAAATAGAGTGAACAAATTTAAATTAATTACCTTTGATTAATACTAATAAGCAATAATTTTTCTGAGAAATAAAAAAATATCCTATCTTTGTGATAAGAAATCCTCTCAAAGGGGATTTTTTCTATTTTATATAAACGAGAAATAAAAGATTTTTATATAATTAAGTTCACTTTTTTGTGACTGATTAACAAACAAAATACAGCATTAAAAAACACATGAAGTTATGAGTACAGTATCGTATTATACCGCTGAGGGTTTAAAAAAATTAAAAGAAGAATTAGAAACGTTAAAACATATTGAACGACCAAAAGCGTCTCAAGCCATCGCAGAAGCAAGAGATAAAGGCGATTTATCTGAAAATGCAGAATATGACGCAGCTAAAGAAGCACAAGGTCTTTTAGAATTGCGTATTTCAAAAATGGAAGAGGTTTATTCTAATGCAAGATTAATTGACGAATCGCAATTAGATATGTCTAAAGCATTGGTTTTATCAAATGTAAAAATTAAAAACCAAGCCAATGGTATGGAAATGAAATATACCTTAGTTGCAGAAAGTGAAGCCGATTTAAAAACCGGTAAAATTTCGGTAACTTCTCCAATAGGAAAAGGCTTACTTGGAAAATCGGTTGGTGACGTGGCAGAAATCACTGTTCCAAATGGTGTATTGAAATTTGAAATATTAGATATTTCAAGAGATTAATTTGTGATATGGCAAGTATTTTTACAAAAATAATCAACGGTGAAATTCCTTGTTATAAAATAGCAGAGGATGCTGATTTTATTGCATTTTTAGATGTAAATCCAAATGCAAAAGGGCACACGCTGTGTGTTCCAAAACAGGAAATTAACAAGCTTTTTGAAATGGAGGAAGACCATTATTTAAATTTGATGAAATTTTCCAGAACAATAGCCGTGGCCTTAGAAAAAGCAGTTTCTTGTAAACGAATTGGAATGAGTGTAATCGGTTTAGAAGTGCCTCATGTTCATGTACATTTAATTCCACTCAATGAAATGGATGAAGTTCGTTTTCAAAAAAAGGTTTCTTTCACAAAAGAAGAATTTGAAGAAATAGCTAAAAATATTAAAGCTAGTTTATAATTTAAATCCCGAGCAATCGGGATTTTTCATTTTATGAAGTTGTCTTTTTAAAACTTAACATCATTGTAGTGCCTTTATCAATTTCTGAATGGTGCACTTTGATTTTTCCTTTGTGGTATTCTTCCACAATGCGTTTGGTTAAGGAAAGTCCCAATCCCCAACCTCTTTTTTTGGTAGTAAATCCGGGATCAAATACCTTTTTAAATTGATTTTTAGGAATGCCTTTTCCGCTATCAGAAACATAAATTCTTACTTCTTTTTCTTCTTCAATAATATTTAAGTCCAATTTTCCGCGACCTTTCATCGCATCAATGGCATTTTTAACTAAATTTTCAATAGTCCAACTATGTAAAGCAGGATTGATAGAAACAAATATTGGATGTGGAGGGGCAAGAAAAGTAAATTCTACTTGTTTTGAAAACCGAGATTTAAGGTAATCATAGGATTGTTCTGTTTCAGCTATAATGTCTAATTTTTCCAAAACGGGTTCAGAGCCCACTTTAGAAAATCGGTCAGTAATTGTTTGTAATCGTGTGATGTCTTTTTGTATTTCCAATAGGGTAGATTCAGCAACATTTTCAGCTTTCAAAATTTCCAACCAACCAATGAGTGATGATAAAGGAGTGCCAATTTGATGAGCGGTTTCTTTAGCCATACCGGCCCAAAGTTTATTTTGTGTAGCAATTTTAGAAGTTTGATAAAAATTGAAAACCAGTAATCCAAAAAGAAAAATAATTAACAGTAAAGCAAGCGGATAATATTTTAATTTATTTAACAAAGAGGAATCACCGTAATATAAATAACGAAATTTTCCTTCGACATATTCCATCACAATCGGGTCATTTTCCTTTTTTAATTTTTCTAACAAGCTCCTGAGTTTTGCAGAATCCTTTTCGTCAATATCTTCAATGTTTGTTTTGTTGACAATGCTGTCGTTTTCATCGGTTACAATGATTGGAATAGTTGTCGTATTGCTAATAATTTTTAGCGGAAGACTAATATCTGCATCAACATCTGAACTGAAAACATTAGTTTGTGCTTCTGCCCAAAGTTCCATTTTCAAGCGTTCATCTTTTTTAAAACGTTGAAAAAAAGTATAAGTATTCCAAAGTATCAACGAAACAATCACAAACGACGTGAGTATTAAAATCCACCGGGTGACATTTCGACTTTCAGAAAACTGCATAAAAAAGTATTTAGGATAAAAGTAGTAAAATCTTATTGGAATTAAAAAAATCGAGTGGCAAATACTTTTCAATTTTATACATTTGTAGAAACACAAATAAGCATGGTTAGTATTTCTCCTAAAGATGTTTCTCCGTTAAAATTGCAAGGCTTTTTACAGAGTGCTGTTGGTCCGAGACCAATTGCATTTGCCAGCACGCTTGACAAAAATGGCAATCCTAATTTATCACCATTCAGTTTTTTTAATGTGTTTAGTTCAAATCCTCCGGTTTTGATTTTTTCACCGGCTCGAAGAGTGCGAGACAACACGATAAAACATACCTTAATCAATTGTGATGCAACCCGAGAAGTTGTGATTAATGTGGTAAATTATGAAATTGTACAGCAAATGTCACTCTCGAGTACGGAATATGCCGATGGAGTAAATGAGTTTTTGAAATCCGGTTTGACCATGTTGTCTTCTGAGGTTGTAAAGCCTTTTCGAGTAGCAGAAAGTCCGGTTCAATTTGAATGCAAGGTGAATGAAATAATCAGTTTAGGGACCGAAGGTGGGGCCGGGAATTTAATCATCTGTGAAGTAGTAAAATTGCATATTGACGAATCGATTTTGGACGAAAACGGAAACATCGACCAACACAAAATTGATTTAGTATCTAGGATGGGTGCGAATTGGTATTCGCGTTCCAATGAAGGTCTTTTTGAAATTCCAAAACCATTGGCAACATTAGGGATTGGGGTAGATCAAATCCCGGATTTTGTCAAAGAAAGTACTGTTTTTAACGGAAATGATTTGGGAATGTTAGGGAATGTAGAAAGTTTGCCAACCAACGAAGAAATTAATATATTTGTACGAGATAATATTCAAGTAAAAGGCGTTTTGAGTTCTGCTGATGAAATGAAAGTGCATGAAAAAGCAAAAGAATTCCTCAATAAACAAGATGCTGTTTCAGCTTGGAAGGTCTTATTAGCCAAACGAGTTTAATATAAGCCAATTTAATAATTTTTAAAATCAAGAGTATGGAAGTTACAGGAAAAATCAGAGTAGTGAATCCGGAACAACAAGTGAGTGCTACATTCAGAAAAAGAGAATTAGTTGTTTCTACAGAAGAGCAATATCCACAACACATCAGTATTAATTTTGTACAAGATAAATGCGATTTGCTGAATAGTTATAAAGTGGGTGAAGCTGTAAAAGTTTCAATCAATTTAAGAGGTAGAGAATGGGTTAACCCACAAGGTGAAACCAAATATTTCAACGATATTCAAGGATGGAGAATTGAACGTTTGCAAGCAGAAGCTCCTGCTGCAGGAATGCCTCCGATGCCGGCGGCAGAAGCATTTGAACCGGCAACTAACTTTAATGAAGAAGAGCATGATGATTTGCCTTTCTAGTGAGAGAATAGAAGAAAGAAAAAGAAAATCATTCTAAATGGCTAACTTGGTTATGCGTTTAGAATGATTTTCGGTTTTAGCAATATATCTCTTTTGTTTATCTATCTTCAATAACATGTATTTTTTATCTACTGAATTATATTTTCCGCCAGTAACAGAAGCTTCCTCGGAAGGAATTCTCGCAGTGGGAGGCGATTTGAGTATAGAAAGGTTGCTATTGGCTTATCACAGCGGAATATTTCCTTGGTTTGATGACGATGAACCTATTTTGTGGTGGAGTCCGTCTGAGCGAATGGTGGTAAATCCTCAAGATTATAAAATAGCCAAAAGTTTGCGTAATATTTTAAATCGAAATATTTTTAAAATAACATTTAATCAAAATTTTACGGAAGTGATTAAAAATTGCCAAAAAATAAAAAGAAAAGGTCAACGCGGAACTTGGATTACCGATTCAATGTTGGAAGCGTATATAAAATTACATGAAACAGGATATGCAAAATCGGTAGAAGTTTGGCAAGATAACGAATTGGTTGGCGGTTTATATGGAGTAGATTTGGGCAAAGTATTTTGTGGTGAAAGCATGTTTTCAACCGTTTCTAACGCGAGTAAAGTGGCCTTTGTTTCATTAATACAAAAACTTAAAGAGGAAAATTACCATTTGTTGGATTGCCAAGTGCATAATGACCATTTAGAAAAATTAGGGGCTTTTGAAATATCGAGAGCAGTTTATATGAAGGTTTTGAAAGGGTAGATTATTATTTCCCAATTCGCCAACTATATTCTTTAACTGATGGAATATAAGCACGGTCACCTTTAATGATTAAATCTGTGTAGATTTTACCATCATATTTTATGCCAATGGCAGGGCCTGATGTGTAGACAATATTATCCTTAAATTCAACTTTTATTTTGTCATCATTGAGTTTTACATCAGATACTTTTTCAACTAACCAGGTTGATTTCCATTCAATATATAATTCGTTTTCCGCTGTTTTTTTTACACTTTTAACTATGGAAGAGGCATCTTTTGGTAGCTTATTCTGTTTGATTAATTCTTCCTTTGTTACCGTTTGTCCAACTTGAATAGTATTTAATATAGCTGACAAATTGGTGTAAATTTTATGGTTTTTCGGAATGGCAACTGATTTTGATTCTGTTTTTCTTAAAGAGGGAATTGGCTCAGTAGCCGCTATGACAGGCACTTTTTTTATGATTTTCGATTCAATTTTTTGAGTTGTTGAGTTTTCAACTTTTTCTTCAATAATTAAAGATGAATTGTTAACTTTTTCAACAGTTTGAATTTTTTCGTTCGAAGAATTCTTTTGCTTTTCATTTTTACCACAATTTAAAAAGCTAATCAGTAGAAAAGTAAACAAAGTCAATGAAGCAAATTTCTTAAACATGTCTGAATGTTTTTTATGGAGTTTTTACATAATGAGTGTAAAATTACTATTTAATTACTTGTGGGTCAAACAAAATCAAAAAACTTGAGAGCTAAAATAATAGGCTAAAAAAATGTTTTTTATTTTCTTTTCCAGCAACTCAACAAATGATCATTTACCATTCCAGTAGCTTGCATGTGAGCATAAACTACTGTTGAGCCTACAAATTTAAAACCTCTTTTTTTCAAATCTTTGCTAATTGCATCGGATAGCGGAGTCGATGCCGGAATATCTTTTAATTCTTTAAATTGATTCACTAAAGGTTTTCCGTTTGTGAAATTCCAAATATATGTAGCGAAAGTGCCAAATTCTTCTATCACTTTTATATAAGCATTAGCATTACTTACAGCGGCTCTTATTTTTAGCTGGTTTCTTATGATGCCGGTATTCTGCATTAATTCCTGAATATGGTTTTCAGTAAAAAGAGCTACTTTTTCATATTCAAAATTTTCAAAAGCTACTCTGAAATTTTCACGTTTAGCCAAGACGGTGTACCAACTTAATCCTGCTTGAAAAGTTTCTAATAGTAGAAATTCAAATAATTTTTGGTCATCATAAACCGGATTTCCCCATTCTTCATCGTGGTAAGTGCGGTATAAATCATCTTTTTCGCACCAAGCACATCTGTTTTTAATTTCCATATCAGCTTCATTTTTACCAAATATAAAAAAAGAAACCCATAATTTGTGTTTTTCTTTTTATTTAGGGGTTGTTCTTTAAAAAATCAATAAAAATTAAAATATAGTATTAAAAATAGGGGTTAGTTGTGTAAATTCGCTAAATAATATACATTTAATAGTATGAAAATAGGGGTTCCTAAAGAAATAAAAAATAACGAGAGTCGTGTTGGGATGACCCCTGCAGGTGTTTTCGAATTGATAAAAAACAATCATACAGTTTACGTTCAACAAGATGCTGGTTTTGGAAGCGGATTTTTTGATACGGATTATGCTGTTGTAGGAGCAATTTTAGTGCCTACAGCTGCTGAAGTTTATGCACAGTCCGATATGATTGTGAAAGTGAAAGAACCAATTCCGGAGGAATATCCATTGATAAAAGAAAATCATGTAGTTTTTACCTATTTTCATTTTGCTTCAAGTGAAGAATTGACAATCGCGATGATTAATTCCAAAGCGGTTTGTATAGCTTATGAAACTGTGGAAGAAACAGACGGTTCGTTGCCATTATTAACACCAATGTCGGAAGTTGCCGGTAGAATGGCTATTCAACAAGGGGCAAAGTATTTAGAAAAACCGATTAAAGGAAGAGGCGTGTTGTTAGGGGGTGTTCCTGGAGTTCCTCCCGGGAAAGTTTTGGTGCTTGGAGCTGGAATTGTTGGAATTCAAGCTGCAAAAATGGCAGCCGGTTTAGGAGCACATGTGACTATTTTGGACATTAATATGAAACGCCTTCGCTATGTAAATGATGTGATGCCCAGTCATGTTGTGACCGAATTTTCAAGTGAGTACAATATTCGTCGACATATCAAAAACCACGATTTAATCATAGGTGCTGTTTTAATTCCGGGTGCGAAAGCTCCCAAATTAATTACCCGTGATATGTTGAAAGAGATGCACCCGGGAACAGTTATGGTTGATGTAGCAGTTGATCAAGGGGGGTGTTTTGAAACAACAGTAGCGACAACACATGAAAACCCAACCTATATCATTGATGACGTAGTGCATTATTGTGTGGCAAATATGCCTGGAGCTGTGCCTTATACTTCTACTTTAGCATTAACGAATGTCACGTTGCCGTATGTGTTGAAATTGGCCAATTTAGGATGGGAAATGGCCACTGAACGATATCCTGACTTAAGAAAAGGACTTAATATTGTTCATGGCGAAATAATATATAAAGAATTAGCTGATACGTTTAATTTTAGTTAATAGGTTTTGTTTGTTTGTTTTAAAAATCCCATCAACTTTCAGGCGATGGGATTTTTTGTTTTATCATTGAAGGAAACTATTTTTTTGTAATAGTATCAATATACAGTTCTTCCACTTTTTTTCTGGCCCAATCTGTTTTTCGTAAAAATGTTAAACTCGATTTAATGGAAGGATTTTCGGTAAAACATTTAATTTTTATCAGGGTTCCTAAAGTTTCAAAACCATAATAGTCAACTAAATATTCGACAATAGATTGTAGTGTTTTGCCATGAAGAGGATCGGTGTTTTGCATGAAGTAAAGGTAATTAAAATGCATAAAAAAACCTCAATTTTTACAATTGAGGTTTTTAAAATATTTAAATTCTGAAACAAATTCAGAAAAAGATTACCCTAAAGCAACTCTTTTGAATCCTGTAATTTCAACGTTGAATCCTTTAACGTAATCGCTAACTTTTTTGCTATCGTCTTTGATAAAGTTTTGATCTAATAAGGCTTTCTCTTGGTCTAAAGTAGTATTATCAGAGATGAAACGTTGAATTTTTCCCGGAATAATTTTATCCCAAATTTGTTCTGGTTTGCCTTCAGCTTTTAATTCAGCTTTAGCATCTTCTTCAGCTTGTTTGATAACTTCTTCAGTTAATTGAGAGAAAGAAATATATTTAGGAACATTTTTTAAAGTCTTTCCTAAACGTTTTGCTTCTTCATTTTCTTTTTCGATTATAGCAATACGAGCAGCAAGTTCAGAAGAAACGAAAGCAGGATCAAAATCTTTGTAAGATAATGTATCAGCTCCCATTGAAGCAACTTGCATAGAGATGTCTTTAGTTAAAACGTCACCATTAGAAATTGGTTCAGAAATTGCAGTTAATGCAGCAATTTTGTTCACGTGAACATACGATCCAACAAAAGCACCTTCTAAAATTTCAAAACCACCGATTTCGATTTTTTCACCGATAACACCAGTTTGCTCGATTAATTTTTCAGCAACAGTAATTCCGTTGAAATCTGAAGCTAAAAATTCTTCTTTAGAAGAGAAGTTGATAGCTTTTTCAACTAATTGTTTAGCTAAAGAAACAAAAGATTCGTTTTTACCTACGAAATCTGTTTCGCAGTTTAAAGTAATGATAGCTCCTTTAGTTTTGTCAGCATTTACAAAAGAAACAGCAGCTCCTTCACTAGACTCACGGTCAGAACGGTTAGCAGCAACTTTTTGCCCTTTTTCTCTAAGGTTTTGTATAGCTTTATCGAAATCTCCTTCAGCTTCAACCAAAGCTTTTTTACAGTCCATCATTCCGGCACCTGTAGTTTGTCTTAATTTATTTACGTCTGCAGCAGTAATTGTTGCCATTTTGTATTTATTTTTAAGTTTTTAATTTTTTGTAAAAAAACAAATTCCAATAATCAAATTCCAAATTCCAATTTTATTAAATCATCAATTTTTGGAGAGATAATTTTTTGGAACTTGGAATTTTTCCTATTGGAATTTATATTATTTATTCTTCTGAAGTTGTTTTAGCTTCTTCTACTTCCACTGCTGGAGCAGCTGTTGCTACTACTTCTTCCACTGCATCTTCAGTTACAACTGCATCGCCATCTTTTTCAGATCCTCTTTCAGAAAGACCCTCGATGATAGCACCGGTTACTAAAGATAAAATTTTGTCAATTGATTTAGAAGCATCATCGTTAGCTGGAATTACATATTCAACCTGACGTGGGTCAGAGTTTGTATCCACCATAGCGAAAACTGGAATGTTTAATTTTTGTGCTTCTTTTACTGCGATATGTTCAGCTTTGATATCTACTACAAATAATGCAGCAGGTAATCTAGACATGTCAGCGATAGAACCTAAGTTCTTCTCTAGTTTTGCACGAAGACGATCTACTTGTAAACGTTCTTTCTTAGAAAGTGTATTAAAAGTGCCATCTTTCTTCATTCTATCAATTGAGGCCATTTTTTTAACGGCTTTACGGATAGTCACGAAGTTAGTTAACATACCACCAGGCCATCTTTCCGTGATATACGGCATGTTCGCGGCAGCAGCTTTTTCGGCTACGATATCTTTTGCTTGTTTTTTGGTAGCTACGAAAAGTACTTTTCTACCAGATGCTGCAATTTTTTTCAAGG
>NZ_PNJW01000025.1 GCF_013822155.1 Flavobacterium sp. | reverse complement strand
ATTAGTTTTAACTTTTAATTTTATTTTATGAAAAAATGTATAATATTTAGAACATTAATGTTCGTTCACTTGATATTAATAGCTTTATTATTCACAGGTTGTTTAAATCACGAAGTTATAAATAACGTAGAGTCCCATGTACATAATTATAAATTAGAAACAGTTTCATTAGAAAAAGTTCCTTATTTAAAACCTGTTGTCGAAACTTTTGCCAAGAAAAATAAATCAAAAAATAAATTTGCAAGAGCAACCTCTAGGGAGGAATCTTATTCCCATTTGATTCTAGACTTAGATAAAATACTAGTTTATACGCCAAATGAAGGATATGTTAGTTATTCAATTGTTATAAAAAACGAAATTGAGAATAACAGTCCTTATTATTTTGAAAATTTGCATATAGTTGAAAAAGGAGATAGTCTAAAGACACTAATTTATAGATGGTTGCCTACTAATAAAGATGTGAAATTTGATTTAAAAACCTACAGTGGAGTTGTTGAAAATTACGAACTCGATTATACGTTAAAATCCATGACAGTTTATGAAAACGGAACAATTGTTAATTCATCAATTCCAGATAGTAACGGACCTGTTGGTAGCTTAGTAGTTAGTTCAGATTGTTTTAATTTAGCATTTTGTCCTTGTTCACCTGATGGACCGGAATATTGTGGTTGCTCGATTTGTACTTGGATTGTGACGACAGTCTGTTCCGGTTCAGGAGGACCTGGAGGAGGCTCATCTTCACAAACTGGTTCATCTGGCACAGGATCAAACAATGGAAGTTCTAGTTCAGGTTCTGGAGGTGGTCCTGGTAGTAGTTCAAGTGGTGTTTATACAACAGGATTTGAATCCAATTCGATTGTAGTAGTACCAAAACCATTGGAATATGAAGAATACGAAGGATTTATGTTTGATAATTTCCTTAATTCTTTCCTAGTTGCAGGTGATGATTTATATTATTGGTTAAAAAACCCTTATCCTATGGGAGCTTCTGAAGAAATTAAAAATTTAATTAAAGATTATGTGAATTCAGAGAATGCTGATTTGGAGTTTGCTCGTGAATTAGCATTAATAATTTATGATTTAAAAACACAAATTGAAGATCAATCATTATTATATGAAACAGCTAAATCAACTATTTATGCACATGAAAACAATTATTTTAGCCAACCACTTGATTCTGATTTTTTTAGTTATGTAGATGACTATTCATTACTATCATATATTGACCCAAACAATGCTATAAACTTTGCAAGATTATTTATTGCCCATTGTGCAGTAATAAAGCAAGAAAATCCTAGTTGGTCAACTGTTAAGGTTTTTGCTGTGGCTTATGTTGATACTGTTCAATTACTTTTAGATTTTGCAGGATTAGTCCCAGTTATAGGTGAGGTTGCTGATTTAACAAATGGTGTCATCTATTCGATACAAGGTGACGGTGTAAATGCAACTCTTAGTTTTGCATCTACAATTCCAGTAGCAGGTTGGTTTTCTGCCGGTATAAAATTTGCTAAAAGAGCAGACGGATTGAAATTATTAGTTAAAGCGAATGGTATTATTGATTTTGGAAAAAGAGCTGACTTAAGAAAAATTTTAAACATAACTGATACGAGTAAACAAGCACACCATATTATGCCTTGGGCTTTTAGTGAATCCAATTTAGTTCAAAAGGCTGCTAAATCAAATAATGCCTTTCATATGAATCAATTTTCAAATGGTTTTCCTTTACCAACCTCTAATCATTTAACAGGGCATAATTTGTATAATAGTAAAATACAAAGTATTTTACAAGCAAATAGTGCACAAATAGAAAATATGTCACCAACTCAAGCATACAATTTTTTAACAGGTTTGAACAATCACATTAAAGGACTATTTCAAGCGAATCAAAATATGAATCTTGGTCAAATTTCTAATCTAATTAGTTATCCTTAAAATGAAATATTTCAAGTTAGAATACAATAGTCTCAATATACAAGAAACTGGCACACAATTTCAATGTGTGTCAGTTGAAAAAATAGGTGATATTCAAAGTAATATTTTTCCAATGGAAGGTTCTATCGATTTTTCTTTTGATTTACCCATCCCGATTATGCAAAGTAAAGCTAAACCCACAACAATTTTAAATGTAATCCCTGTTAATAATAGATTTTTAATTTTGAAAAATTATTTTATTGATTTCATAAAAAATTTTGAAATCGGAGAGTTTGAATCATGGAAGATTAAAGTTAAACATAAAAATGATTACTATGATGATTATAGTTTGTTCGTTTTAAGTTTCCCATTGCAAAAAGAAATTATCGATTTTGAGAAATCAAAGTTTTATAAAGGTAAATTTACTGATCAATCATTTTTAGGGGAAGATATTATAATAAAAGATTATGAAAATTATCTAACTGTTCAAAATAAGTTTCAGAATAGTGATGATGATTTTTTAAAATTCAAACTACTAAGTTTAGATTTCAGCAAAATAGAAGTAGATATGTTTAGAATTTGGAATTTTCCATTTGGAGGTTATTATGTTTCAGAAAGGTTAAAAAATTCTATTGAAGAAAAAAGATTTACTGGTTTTGCATTTCAGGAAATAGAAGAAATGGATAAAAGGATAAAGGTTATATATTAGTTTAAAGCAAAACCCAGAAAAGTTTTAGGCTTGGGTTCATTTGTATCAAATGGGCAACATGCACATCATTTAACACCATGGGAGTTTTGTAATAGTCAATTGTTCAAAAAGCTGCAAAATCGGGGGATTCTTGGCATATGAATGATTTAATAAACGGTTTGCCCTTACCAACTACTAATCACTTAACTGGTCATGATGTATATAATGTTATAGTTGGACAGAAGCTTACAGATTTAAATAATATATCTCCTACGCCAAGTATAGCATATCAAAAGCTTAAAGAATTTGCAGATGAATTAAAAACTTTGATACAAAATAATCCTAATATGAATCTTGGGCAAATAGCAAATCTAATAAATTAATTAAATGAAATATTATTGGTTAACTAATAATGGTTTGAATATTAATGAAACAGGTATATATCCTCAGTCTATTGAGTGTCTAAATATTAATGATATTCAAGAATATGGTTTGGTTTTTATAGTGAAATAATAAAACATTTTCAGTTGCCGGAACCTATCTTAAGAAAAAGTGCTAAAAAGACAACTTATTTAACAATTACTGCAATAAATGAAGCTGTTTTCTTGGTTATAGATAAAAAATTTTTACAATTCATTAAACAGTTTAAAGTTTCTGAATTTCAAACATGGGATTTGAATGTGCAATATTCGGATGAAATTTTAAAAGATTATTGTTTGTTTCATTTATCTAGCCCTAGTCAAGAGAGAATCATTGACTTTAGTAAATCTGATTTCGAAATAATTAAATATAAAACTAAGGAAACAGAAAAAAGAAAGTATTTGAGTTATAAGGATTATAAAGATGATTGGAATAGAGAAATATACAAAGGAAACACCTTGATTTTTAATAAATTATTTTTAAATTTTTCTAGTATAAATTTTGATATAGTCAGATTAATATTAATGCCAGTAAAAGGGAATGGTTATTTTGTTTCAGAAAGATTTAAACAAGCTATTGAAGAACAAGGCTTTACCGGGATGGCGTTTAAAGAGATTGAGCAAATTGACAGTAGAATTAAAGTTATATATTAAAAAAGAGATGACTTAATATACCGAAACTCCTCAAAATTAGTCAAGATTAGAATATAAATTTACCCGTAGAATTGACCGAATGCGATCGGATTATAACTAAAAAAAGACCTCTTTTGAGGTCTTTTTTTTAAGTATTTTTATACAATCTCCAGTGTTTTTGCTTTGTTAACTAAGTCAACCAAGTTAGTCACATTCAATTTAGTGAGCAATCGCAATTTATAGGTACTGATCGTTTTTTCATTCAATCCTAAAATTTTAGATATTTCGTTATTCTTTTTACCATCGCTTAAAAAGCGGAGAACTTCAATTTCGCGGTTAGAAAGTTTGCGATACAGCCGTTCACTTTTATTCTGCTTAGCAATTAAAGCCAGGTTTTTCTTAATGGTATCATTAAATATAATGGCCCCATTATGAACTTTAACAATGACATTGCCAAGGGTTTCTAATTTGGATGTTTTGTGTAAATAAGCAGAAACACCTGCTTTTAAAGAGTTTGGAGCATAAATGTTTTCAGATAAATTACTGAAAATAATAATTTTTGTGCTCGGAAATTCTTTTAAAATGTATTTGACCAGATTAATACTGGTTAAACCCTCTAACTCTAAGTCTAAAACTAAGATATCGACAGGTTTAATTTTGAGCATGTCTAAAATCATGTTGTAATTACCAACGTGGCCTACAACACTTATTTCTGCATGGTCTTTAAAGTACGATTTCACCCCGAAATGTACAACGGGTTGGTTATCGGCTAAACAAACTTTAATCATAATAAGTGGTATTTTGGTTGAAAAATGATTATCAATTATTTAGGGCAGTTAAAGATACTACATTTTTTTCTAATGGAATGTATTTCTGACAAAAAAAATTAAGAAAAATTTTAGATTTGCCTTAATTCATTGGGAATTTTGCATACCGGTATAGGGTTCATTTTGTGTTTATTAGCTGAATTTAGCCGATTATAGATGTTAAAAACCTCTAAATTTCTTCCTTTAAAATCAGTTGCTGTTTTTCCTGCTTCAACAGCATTCATGGCTTGTTCTAATTCGTCATAACTGGCTCCTAATTGGTCTTCGTCACTTCTGTGATCTCCAAATAATCCATCGGTTGGAGCAGCATTTAAAATGGAATCCGGAACTTTTAAATAGTGCCCTAAAGCATATACCTCTGACTTCATTAAATCTGCAATCGGACTTAAATCTACTCCGCCATCACCGTATTTTGTGTAAAACCCAACGCCGAAATCTTCTACTTTATTTCCGGTTCCGGCCACTAACAAACCATGAATACCTGCTAAATAATACAGGGTTGTCATCCGTAATCTTGCTCTTGTATTGGCAAGCGACAAATTTAATTTTGCTTCGTTTTCTGAAAAAGGAACCGTTTTTTTAAAGTGCTCAAAGGTTTCTGATAAATCAATAGAAATGCTGTCAACAGTTGAAAAACGCTTTTTTAATTGAGCTATGTGTTCCTTTTTTCGACTCACATGTGAGACAGCTTGATGAATGGGTAATTCCACACACAAAGTCTTTAATCCGGTTTGAGCACATAGGGTGGAAGTAACAGCACTGTCTATTCCGCCGGAAACTCCCACAACAAATCCGTTTATTTTTGCGTTTAAGGCATAGTTTTTTAGCCAATGTACAATGTGCTCATTTACTTTTTCTACGTGAATAGAAATATTTTTTTGTGTCATATTTTTAAGTTATACCATTTGGTGCAGTATATTTGCAAACCAAAATTAGTACGTAAAAATAATAAAAACCATTTGATTTTTCAGGACGAATTAATCTTATCATAATGCAACTCATAGAATGAAAAAATATATTTTAATTGCCTTGCTCATTTTCTTCATTTCGTGTGATAAAAAATCAAAAGTTGAAAAAGAGGTTGAAGAAATTCCACTTAGCTTAACCATTGAACGTTTTGATAAAATATTTTATGAAACCCCGATTTCCGATTTTCAACAAATGAGGAAAAAATATGCTGCTTTTTTTCCAACACAATATCCGGACAGTGTTTTTATTAATAAAATTAAAAATCCGTTGTACCGTGAGTTGTATGATGAAGTTCAAAAAAAATACGCAAACTTTCAACCGATACAGACTGAAATTGAAGATGTTTTTCGTCACATAAAATATTACTTTCCAACTCAAAAATTACCTCAAAAAGTGACCACAGTGATTTCTGAAATGGATTATCAAAACAAAGTTATTTATACCGATTCGTTGTTAATTATTTCATTGGATTTATATTTGGGTAAGGAGCACAAATTTTATGAATTTCCTGATTATTTCAGGCAAACATTCGAACGGTCTCAAATTATGCCCGATATTGTTTCAGATTTTTCAACACGTATTATTGCTCAACCAAGAGATAAAAGCTTTTTAGCTCAAATGATTTATTTTGGGAAAGAGCAATATTTAAAAGATTTATTGCTTCCGAATGTTGAAGATTTTGTCAAAATGGGTTACTCAAAAGAACAACAAATTTGGTGTGAAGAAAATGAAGATGAAATTTGGCGTTATTTTATCGAAGACAATCTTTTATATGATTCTGACAGTAAATTAATTCAACGATTTATTGCACCTGCACCTTTTTCTAAATTTTATCTCGAAATTGATAATGAATCTCCTGGAAGAACCGGAGTTTGGATTGGATGGCAAATTGTGCGTTCTTTTATGAAAAATAATGAAGTGTCTTTAGCGGATTTAATGGCGATGGATGCTAAAGAAATATTCACACGTTCAAAATATAAACCAAAAAAATAATGGCAAATAGTAAATACGAAATCAAATTTGATATTGAATTAGACGATAATAAAATCCCTGAAAAAATGCATTGGACCGCCAAAGACGGCGGAGTAGTAAACCAAGAAACAAAAGCGATTATGTTATCGGTTTGGGATGCTAAATCTAAAGAATCTTTGCGAATCGATTTATGGACAAAAGAAATGCCTGTAGATGAAATGAAAGTTTTTTTTCATCATACACTTTTGGCAATGGCAGATTCTTTGCAAAAAGCTACCGGAGAGGATAAAATGGGTGATACAATGCGTGATTTTTGTGATTATTTTGCTGAAAAATTGGAATTGAAAAAATAAAGAGTAGATTTGCCACTCAACAAAAATGAAACATTTATTTATGAAAAAAATTACAAAATTTGCGATGGCTTTTGTGCTGTTTGGAATGATAAGTTGTAGTGATGATGATAGTTCTTCCACTTCAAGTTGTTCTTCTACTATTCCTTTTCTTCAACCCGGGAAAACATTTACCTATAATTTGTCTCAGTTTGGATTTGATTCCGGAACAATTAATTTGGCTTATGGAGAATGTAACGGTAATGGTTTTTTGGTTACCAGACAATCTTTTGATCCTTCCGGAGTAGCAGGGGCAATTGCCACTGATTTATACAAACAAGAAGGTGACTTTTTGTTAACTGATTCAAACAACAATAATGATTATTTTGCAAAAATCTATAAAAAGAATGCAACATTAGGTGAATCATGGAATGTTACAAGACCTGATGGTTCAATAGTTACGCATGAAGTGGTGGATATTGATTCGTTAGTGACTGTTCCTGCAGGAAGTTTTCATTGTAAAGTGTTTAAATATACAACGACAACTGCCGCTAATGAATCATTTGTTTTTTGGAATGATGAGGTTGGAAATATTATGGAAGATGCCGGATTTTTCAAATTAGAATTAAAAACGCATAATTAAGATATACTTATTCTTCATAAAAAAAGGTTGGCATTTGCTAGCCTTTTTTTATAACAAATTGTTTTTAAACATTTCTTGATTTATATTGTCAATAAAAGAAAGTAATTCTTCTTTTCCCGTCGTTTCAGTTGCAGAGGTTACAAAATGTTGTGGCATTTCTTCCCAGCCACTGGCTAAAACTTGTTTTCTATAAGCCGTGATATGCGATTGAATTCTTGTTTTTCCTACTTTGTCTGCTTTGGTAAAAATGATGCAAAAAGGAACTTCCGTCACGCCTAAATAAGTGATAAATTCCAAATCGATTTTTTGAGCTTCGAGTCGGATGTCTATTAGTACAAAAGCACAAACCAATTGTTCTCTTTTCTCAAAATAATCGGTTACAAATTTCTGAAATACATCTTTTGATTTTTTGGAAACTTTAGCATAACCATAACCGGGTAAATCAACCAAAAACCAATTATTATTGATTTTGAAATGATTAATAAGCTGCGTTTTTCCTGGTTTTGAAGAGGTTTTTGCCAAGCTTTTATGATTAGTAAGCATGTTAATCAAAGATGATTTTCCAACATTGGAACGGCCAATAAAAGCATATTCCGGTAACGGGTCTTTCGGACATTTGCTTACTTCAGAATTACTGATGATAAATTCGGCTGTTGTAATTTTCATAGGTTTAATTTAAAAACAAAAAAGTCCATTCGGACTTTTTAAAATTTAGTTTTTTGCAACCATTCTAATAATATCCGGTTAAATTCAGTTGGATGTTCCATCATAGCGGCGTGACCACATTTGTCTACCCAATATAAATCTGAATTTGGAAGTAATTTATGAAATTCTTCTGCAACTTCCGGTGGGGTTACTTTGTCATTTTTACCCCAAATAAGGCAAGTTGGAATAGTCATTTTAGGTAAATCTTTTGCCATATTATGACGAATAGCACTTTTAGCAATTGTAAGTGTTTTGATTACTTTAATACGGTCGTTAACAATATTAAATACTTCATCAACTACCTCTTTTGTGGCCATTTCCGGGTCATAAAAAACACCTTGAGTTTTTAGTTTAATGTATTCATAATCACCACGTTTTGGATAGGTATCACCCATGGCACTTTCATATAAACCGCTACTTCCTGTTAGTACCATGCCGATAACTTTTTCAGGATACATTTTTGTATGGTATAAAGCGACATGTCCACCCAAGGAATTGCCTAATAAAATGACTTTGTCAAATCCTTTGAAAGTGATAAAATCTTTTACAAATCTTGCAAAGGCTTTTACATTGGTTTTTAAAATGTTTTGAGTGTATAAAGGAAGCTCAGGAATCACAACTTTGTATCCATGTTTCGGAAAAAAATCAGCCACTCCGCCAAAATTACTTAATCCTCCCATAAGACCATGCAAAACAATTATCGGAATACCTTCTCCCGATTCAAAATAAGTATACTTTCCCTCTTTTTTAAAACGTTGTTCCATTTAAGATGACCTCTTTCTATTTCTCACAAATATATGATTTTATCTATAAAAAAGAAGTATACGAAAGTTTATTTGCGAGGAATTTAGGTTGATCTGCCAAAAAATAAAAAGGAGTTTCTAAAATTCTAATTATCAACAATTTTGAATAAATAAAAATGGCAATCCACTTTACTAAAAAAGAGGATATAAGCATGTTCATTTTGTTAATCCGTTACCTTTTTTATTGCAAACCTGATATTTCTAAAGGGATTGTTAAATAAAATGTAAAAATTTAGCAAATGATTTTTAAATGTAAGGGATAACGAAGTGGTAAAACTTATTAACAAAGTGGTATTTTGTGGTAAATTGTGGTAAAAACTTTTTATATTTGCTATCAAACCATGAAAACCGTAACCCGTTGAATACCATTGTAGGAACATATGAATGTAAAGTTGATGCTAAAGGAAGGCTTCTTTTGCCGGCTCCTTTAAAAAAGCAATTGGCTTCTTCATTGAAAGATGGTTTTGTATTGAAACGCTCTGTTTTTCAGCCTTGTTTAGAATTATATCCCATGGCGGAATGGAATGTTTTGATGAATAAAGTGAACAAGCTGAATCGTTTTGTGAAAAAGAATAATGATTTTATCAGAAGGTTTACTGCTGGAGTAAAAATCGTTGAAATTGATGCTTTGGGAAGGCTTTTGGTTCCTAAAGATTTGGTTGTTTTCGCTTCTGTATCGAAAGATATTGTGTTGTCATCAGCTGTAAATATTGTGGAGATTTGGGATAAAGATTTATATGAAAAATCAATCGATGATGCAACTGTTGATTTTGCTGATTTGGCTGAAGATGTTATGGGGAATGTAAATGACGATGACAATGGAATATCATAATCCGGTTCTGTTACAAGCATCCGTAGAGGGGTTGAATATTAAGCATGATGGTGTTTATGTCGATGTGACTTTTGGAGGCGGAGGGCATTCTAAAGAAATTTTAAAGCATCTTGGGCCTAATGGAAAACTGTTTGCCTTCGATCAGGATGAAGATGCGTTAGCCAATGCTTTGCCGGATGAACGTTTCAAATTGATTAATGAGAATTTCAGGAATATTAAGCGGTTCTTGCGTTTTTACGGTGTGAAAGAAGTGGATGGAATTTTAGCAGATTTAGGTGTTTCTTCTCATCAATTTGATGTAGCTGAGCGTGGTTTTTCAACTCGATTTGACGCTGAACTCGATATGCGAATGAATCAAAAAGATAGCTTAAATGCATTTACAGTTGTCAATGAATATGAAGAAGTTCGATTAAAAAAAATATTTACTGAGTTTGGAGAATTGTCTAATGCCGGAGCGATTGCAAATACCATCGTAAATGCCAGAAAAGATTCTCCCATAAAGAATACGGAACAGCTTAAACAAGTATTGTCAAGGTTTTTACCGGCTCATAAAAGTCATAAAATATTAGCACAAATTTATCAGGCAATCCGTATCGAAGTGAATCAGGAAATGGAAGTGTTGAAAGAGTTTTTAGTTCAAGCATTAGATGTTTTGAAGCCGGAAGGGAGATTGAGTGTTATTTCATACCATTCGTTAGAAGACAGATTGGTGAAACGATTTATGAAAAATGGTCTTTTTGAAGGAGAGCCGGAACGTGATTTTTTTGGAAATTTTTCAGTTCCCTTTAAGTCCATTGGAAAATTAATAGTGCCTGATAACAAAGAAATAAAAATCAATAACAGAGCCCGAAGTGCAAAGTTGCGAATAGCTGAAAAAAAGTAAATGAAAGCCGGAATTTATGACATACTAAAAGCAAAATTTCTAATCAATGAAGATGCAGCTAAAAACTGGAAATTCATTGTTTTTCTAATTGCTTTAGCCATGATTATGATTGCCAACATTCATTGGTATGAAAAAAAAATATTTCGAATTGTTGAAATGAATAAGGAAGTGAAGGAATTGCGTTCCGAGTTCGTTGACCGCCGATCTGAATTAATGAAATTAAAAATGGAAAGCACCATATCCAAAAAAATGGAAGAAAAAGGAATTTTTCCCTCCACAGTGCCTCCAACAAAAATAAAAGTAGCTAAACCCAAAGAGAAAACCTTGACAGAAAAAATATGGCAGTAGAAGATAAACATATCTCTTACAGAATTTATTTAGTAGCATTTGTTATTTTAATGTTGGCAATCGCTATTACTGTTAAATTAACTAATATCCAATGGGTAGAAGGAGAATATTATCGACAATTAGCGAAAGAAAGAAGTGTTAAAAATTTTGTTATCCCGGCTAATAAAGGAAATATATACTCTTCAGATGGTAGTTTGTTGGCAACTTCTATTCCAAATTACAAAGTTCGATTTGATGCAATCGCTCCAAATAAAGTAGATTTTGATAAAAATTTGCAACCGCTTTGTGATTCTTTAGCTAAACTTTTAGGGAAACCAACCCAATTTTATAAAACAGAATTATTGAGAGCCAGAGCGGATAAAAACAGGTATTATTTGGTTGCCCGAAATTTAAGTTATACGCAATACATGAAGATAAAAAGCTTTCCATTATTTAACAAAGGAGCTTATAAAGGTGGAATTATTACAGAACAAAGAACCATTCGTGAGCATCCAATAGGGTTAGTAGCAGAGAGAACTATTGGTTACGAA
Organism: Flavobacterium sp.; assembly: GCF_013822155.1. Taxonomy (GTDB): domain Bacteria; phylum Bacteroidota; class Bacteroidia; order Flavobacteriales; family Flavobacteriaceae; genus Flavobacterium. Next base: position 28,196 of record NZ_PNJW01000025.1, on the reverse strand, counting down.
AGAATTAAACCGGATGGAAAACCGGATGGAAAAGGAATTGAATGGGCTTTTAAAGATTATTTGACAGGGAAAGACGGTAAGCGGTTGATGCAAAAAATGGCCAAAGGTCAGTGGAAGCCTATTCGTGATGAAAATGAAGTAGAACCACAAGATGGTTATGATATTATTTCGACTTTGGATGTTTATATTCAGGATATTGCCCACCATGCTTTATTAAAACAATTAGAGTACTATGAAGCTGATCATGGTTGTGTTGTTGTAATGGAAACCAAAACCGGTGAAGTAAAAGCAATTTCCAACTTAGGAAGAAATCAAGAAGGACAATACACGGAAACTGTAAATTACGCTGTTGCCGAATCGCATGAACCGGGTTCAACTTTTAAATTAGTGGATTTATTGGCTCTTTTTGAGGATAAATTGGCCGACACTAACACGGTTTATGATTCAAAAGGCGGTGAAATTACTTATTATAATCGTCGTGTACGTGATTCTAAAAAAGGCGGATACGGTAAAATTACATTAGCTCGTGGTTTCGAAGTTTCCTCAAACACGATTATGGTACAAGCGGTTTATGATAATTATAAAAATAATCCCAAAAAATATGTAGACCATATCAATAGAATGAAATTAAATCAGCCATTGGGACTTCAAATCAAAGGAGAAGGAAAGCCTATAATTCCTCAACCGGGAGCAAAAAATTGGTATGGTACAACCTTGCCTTGGATGGCTTACGGATACGGAGTTTCCATGACACCTCTTCAAACGTTGACGCTTTATAATGCGGTGGCTAACAACGGTGAAATGGTCAAACCTCTTTTTGTCAAAGAAATTAAAGAATGGAATAAAACCATTAAAAAGTTTGATAAAGTGGTCATCAATCCAAAAATTGCATCACAAGAAACAATTGACAAAGTAAAAGTTGTTTTGGAAAATGTAGTTAAAAGAGGAACCGGGTCTAAATTATATTCAAAGGATTTTTCAATGGCCGGAAAAACCGGAACTGCTCAGGTGGGCTATGCGGATAAGGCAAACTTATATTATGCATCTTCTTTCGTAGGTTATTTTCCGGCAGATAATCCAAAATATTCTTGCATTGTAGTGGTGCATAAACCAAGTACATCAAAAGGTTATTATGGAGCTGATGTTTCTGGGCCGGTATTTAAAAGAATTGCTCAAAAAGTTTATACGGATGTGCCTTCCACCAATGAAATCAAAAACTTAGAGAAAAGTAATCTGGTTCAGGATAAAAATTACGAAACTTATTTTACAAATTCTTCAAAAAATATGCAAACTATTCCTAATGTTCATGGAATGCCGGGAATGGATGCTGTTGCACTTTTGGAAAATTTAAAAGTAAAAGTAAAAGTTATCGGAATAGGAAAAGTAAAAAGACAATCCATACAACCCGGGCAACCCTTATTAAATAATACAACAATTATTTTAGAATTATCGTGATCACACTAAAAGACATATTATATAAAGTTAACATTGAAGCAGTGAAAGGTTCAACGGAAGCTACTATCAATAAAATTGAATTTGATTCCAGAAAAGTGGAATTAAATGATGTCTTTGTGGCTATTAGAGGGACAATATCGAACGGACATGATTTTATTGAAAAAGCATTGAATCAAGGAGCCTCCGTAATTGTGTGTGATACTTTTCCTGAACTTATTGTTAATGGAGTAACTTATATTCTGGTAAAAGATACCAATTTAGCACTTGCTTTTTTAGCGGCTAATTTTTATGATAATCCATCACAAAATTTAAAATTAGTTGGTATTACCGGAACAAATGGAAAAACAACTATTGCCTCTTTATTATATCAATTATTTAAAAAAGCCGGTTTTAAAGTAGGCTTGCTTTCAACAGTAAAGATTTTAGTGGATGAAACTGAGTATCCTGCTACACATACTACCCCGGATTCATTGACTATCAATCATTATTTGAATGAAATGAACCAAATAGGAGTTGAATATTGTTTCATGGAAGTGAGTTCACATGGCATACATCAAAAACGTACTGAAGCTCTATATTTTGCCGGAGGTATTTTTACTAATCTTTCGCATGATCATTTAGATTATCATAGCTCTTTTGCTGAATATCGTGATGTGAAAAAGTCTTTTTTTGATTTTTTACCAAAAACTGCTTTTGCCTTGTCTAATTCTGATGACAAGAACGGCACTTTAATGTTACAGAACACAAAAGCAAAAAAACTCACTTACGCTTTAAAATCATATGCTGATTACAAGGCAACAATTTTAGAAAATCAACTTAGTGGATTATTGTTAAAAATAAACGGGAATGAAGTTTGGGTCAAGTTAATAGGAACTTTTAATGCCTATAATTTATTGGCTATCTACGGAACTGCAGTTGAATTAGGTCTTGATAGCTTGGAGGTTTTACGATTATTATCAGAGTTGGAAAGTGTCTCCGGGCGATTTCAATTTATAGTTTCAGATAATAAAATTACAGCTATTGTTGACTATGCTCATACCCCTGATGCATTAGAAAATGTTTTAGGAACAATCAATGATATTCGAACCAAAAATGAACAATTAATCACAATAGTTGGTTGCGGAGGCGATAGAGATAAAACTAAACGTCCGATTATGGCAAACATTGCCACTTCTTTGAGCGATAAAGTTATCCTTACTTCCGATAATCCAAGAAGTGAAGATCCAACAGTAATTTTATTGGAAATGGAAAAAGGGGTGGAACCTCAAAATCACCGCAAAACACTTTCAATTTTAGATAGAAAACAAGCGATTAAAACTGCTTGTCAATTGGCTCAACCTAACGACATTATCTTAATTGCCGGAAAAGGACATGAAACGTATCAGGAAATAAAAGGAGTGCGTCATCATTTTGACGATATGGAAACCGTAAAAGAATTGTTAGACGAACAAAACAAATAGAACCGATATGCTGTATTATTTATTTGATTATTTAGACAAATCACTCGACGTTCCGGGAACAGGAGTGTTTCAATACATTACATTTCGTTCTGGATTGGCGGTTTTATTGTCTCTTTTATTGTCAACTATTTTCGGTAAAAGAATCATTGAATTTTTAAGAAACCAGCAAGTTGGAGAAACGGTGCGTGAACTTGGTTTAGAAGGCCAAACGCAAAAAGCAGGTACACCAACAATGGGTGGATTAATCATCATTTTGGCCACTTTAGTTCCGGTATTTTTACTTGCTAAATTAGATAATATTTATATTGTTTTACTGGTTGTGACCACGTTGTGGATGGGAACAATTGGTTTCATAGATGATTATATCAAAATTTTCAAAAAAGACAAGGAAGGTTTAAAAGGAAGGTTTAAAGTAATAGGCCAAGTGGGATTAGGATTAATAGTTGGATCTGTGCTTTATTTTCATCCCGGTGTGACCGTTCGAAAAGACACACAACGAACTAATATATTGCAAAAAACTACTGAAACAGTTGTTTCTGCAGTCCCTTTAGAAGAAAAATCAACGGCCACAACTATCCCGTTTTTTAAAAATAATGAATTTGATTATGCAGATATGTTGTCTTTTTTAGGTGATGGATATGAAACTTGGGCATGGTTAATTTTTATACCTATCGTCATTTTTATAATCACAGCAGTTTCAAACGGAGCTAATTTAACGGATGGAATTGATGGCCTAGCAGCCGGGACTTCCGCTATTTCTGTGCTCACTTTAGGGATTTTTACATTCGTTTCCGGAAATATTATTTTCTCTAATTACCTGAATATTATGTATATCCCAAATTCGGGTGAAATGACAGTTTTCATTTCTGCTTTTGTGGGGTCTCTCATCGGGTTTTTGTGGTATAACAGTTATCCGGCAGCAGTTTTTATGGGTGATACCGGAAGTTTAACCATCGGTGGAATTATTGCTGTAATAGCAATCGCTATTCGAAAAGAGCTTTTAATTCCCGTAATCTGCGGAATCTTCTTAGCAGAAAATTTATCAGTGGTTTTACAAGTCAGTTATTTTAAGTATACCAAGAAGAAATTTGGTGAAGGAAAAAGAATATTTCTGATGTCACCGTTACATCATCATTATCAGAAAAAAGGATACCATGAAAGTAAGATTGTAACCCGTTTTTGGATTGTGGGAATATTGTTAGCCATTCTATCCATTGTAACCTTAAAACTACGATAGTATGCGATTAGTTGTTTTAGGTGGAGGAGAAAGTGGGGTAGGAACCGCCATTTTAGGAAAGAAAAAAGGATATGATGTTTTTCTGTCTGACTTTGGAAAGATTAAAGAAAATTACAAAGAAGTTCTGGTTTTAAATGATATTGCTTGGGAAGACGAAAAACATTCGGAAGACTTGATTTTAAATGCCGATGTAGTAATGAAAAGCCCAGGAATTGCTGACAAAGTTGCAATAGTAAAAAAATTAAATGAAAAACAAATACCAGTAATTTCTGAAATTGAATTTGCATCTCAATTTACCAAGGCTATAACAATTGGAATTACAGGAAGTAACGGGAAAACAACAACGACAATGCTTACCTACCATCTCCTAAAATCAGGAGGTTTAAATGTGGGATTAGCAGGAAATATTGGAAAAAGCTTTGCCTGGCAAGTAGCTGATGAAGATTTTGATGTGTATGTGTTGGAATTAAGTAGTTTTCAACTGGATGGAATTATCAATTACAAGCCACATATTGCAATAATAACAAACATCAGCCCAGATCATTTAGATCGATATGATTATAAATATGAAAATTATATTGCTTCTAAATTCAGAATTACAATGAATCAAACGGAAGAGGATTATTTGATTTATGATGCTGACGATGAAGCAATTAATAATTGGTTACAAAACAACAAAACAAAAGCAAAATTAATTCCTTTTTCACTGACAAAAAAGTATGAAATAGGAGGATTTATAAACAACGACACTATGGAAATGTACATCAACGAAGAAGAATTTACAATGGAGACCAAAACTATGGCTTTGGAGGGGAAACACAACATGAAAAATGCTATGGCTGCCACTTCAGTTGCTCAATTGATGCGAATCAGAAAGCAAACCATTAGAGAAAGTTTGTCTAATTTTCAAGGAGTTGAACACCGATTAGAACGTGTATTGAAAATTCAAAATGTGCAATATATCAACGATAGCAAGGCAACAAATGTGAATGCAACATTTTTTGCTTTAGATAGTATGACAACACCAACCGTATGGATTGTAGGGGGAGTTGATAAAGGGAATGATTATGCTGAATTGATGTCAATGGTTCGTGAAAAAGTGAAAGCGATTATCTGTTTGGGTGTAGATAATAAAAAAATTATTGATGCTTTTGGAAATGTAGTTGATGTGATGGTAGAGGTTTCTTCCATGAGTGATGCTGTAAGAACAGCTCAACATCTAACTGAAAAAGGAGATACCGTCTTATTATCACCGGCCTGTGCCAGTTTTGATTTATTTGAAAATTACGAAGACAGAGGAAGACAATTTAAACAAGCGGTTAGAAATTTATAAAATTAGATAAAGAAGTATGCTTTCATTAATCAAAAGTTTAAGAGGAGATAAAGTCATTTGGGCACTGGTTGCTCTATTGGCTCTGTTTTCTTTTATGCCGGTTTTTAGTGCAAGCAGTAATTTGGCTTATGCCGGAAAAGGAACCGGAAATACAGTTAGTTATTTAGTAAAACATTTGGTTCATGTAGCTCTCGGTTTCTATATTATTTATCGTGTTCATAAAATTCCATATCATTATTTTAGAAGTATATCCCGTATAGTTTTGCCCTTTATTTGGGTGCTTTTGGCTTACACGTTATTTAAGGGAACGGTAATAGCCGGTGCAAATGCCAGTCGTTGGATTCAAGTTCCTTTTGTTGGAATTTCATTCCAGCCTTCAGCATTTGCTTTTATTGTATTGATGATTTTTGTAGCACGTTATTTGTCTAAAACAAGAGAAGAACCCATTACATTTAAATCCTCTTTTATTGATTTATGGCTACCGGTTGGCATTACATTGATGTTTATTTTGCCGGCTAACTTTTCAACTGCCGCTTTGATATTTGCAATGATTTTGATGTTGGTTTTTATAGGTAAATATCCTTTAAAATATATTGCTACTGTTTTAGGAATTGGTCTTGTTGCCTTAACCTTGTTTGTGTTAATAGCAAAAGCATTTCCAAATCCATTGACAACACGTGTAAATACTTGGGAAGCTAGAATTGAACGTTTCGTAAAAGATGATGTTACAGATTTAGATGAAGTTTATCAAATTGAACGGGCAAAAACAGCTATCGCATCCGGCGGTCTTTATGGATTAGGACCGGGTAAAAGTGTTCAGAAAAATTTTTTACCACAATCTTCCTCCGATTTTATTTATGCAATTATAGTGGAAGAATTTGGTTTGTTTGGAGGTTTAGCTATTTTGTTGATTTACTTGTTGTTATTTCTCCGGTTTATTGTAGCAGCCCATAAGGCCAATACATTATTTGGAAAATTAGTGGTAGTCGGACTAGGCTTTCCAATTGTTTTTCAGGCATTGATTAACATGGGGGTTGCGGTTGAATTATTACCAACAACAGGGCAAACATTACCACTTATTAGTAGTGGCGGTAGTTCTATTTGGGTAACTTGTTTAGCGGTTGGTATTATATTGAATGTTACCAAAAAGGAAGAAGAAATAGCTGCTGAAAATGTAGAAAAGGCAAAGCGGGAAGTTGCTCTTCAAAAAATGATAGACAAACAAATTAAAGAAGATGAAGAGTCAATTTCTGAAGATTATTCTGTTGAAGATAATCCAATGAATGTAGTATTGAAAAAGAAATAGAACGAAGAAATTTTATGCTTTAGAATATCAGTAATTAAAAGAAATGACAAATTTAAAATTCATTGTTAGTGGTGGCGGAACCGGTGGACATATCTACCCGGCCATTGCTATTGCAAATGAATTGAGAGTTCAGTTTCCTGATTGTGAAATTCTTTTTGTAGGAGCCAAAGATAAAATGGAAATGCAAAAAGTGCCACAATCCGGATATCCAATAAAAGGATTATGGATAGCTGGTTTACAACGAAAACTAACTTTACAAAACTTAATGTTTCCGGTAAAAGTCATCGATAGTTTGTTGAAGTCAAGAAGTATTTTGATATCGTTTAAGCCGGATGTGGTAATTGGAACCGGAGGTTTTGCTTCAGGACCATTGTTAAAAGCAGCTTCCGGAATGGGAATTCCAACGGTCATTCAAGAACAGAATTCGTTTCCCGGAATAACAAATAAATTGTTGAGCAATAAAGCTTCTGTTATTTGCGTGGCTTATGAAAATTTAGAAAAATATTTTCCAAAGAATAAAATCAGATTGACAGGTAATCCGGTTCGTCAGGATTTGATTTCCATCGATAACAAAAAAGTTGATGCGTTGACTTATTTTGCTTTAGATGCCACTAAAAAAACGTTATTAGTTTTAGGAGGAAGTTTAGGGGCCCGCAGAATTAATCAACTTATCGCTAAAGAATTAAATTTTATAGTAGGTCAAAATATACAGGTAATTTGGCAATGTGGCAAATTGTATTTTGAAGAATATAGTCATTTTAATGAACAGAAAAATGTAAAGGTAGTGTCGTTTATTGATAGAATGGATTTGGTTTATGCAGCGGCAGATGTGATTGTTTCCAGAGCCGGAGCATCATCAGTTTCAGAGCTTTGTTTAGTGGGTAAGCCGGTTATTTTTATTCCGTCACCAAACGTTGCAGAAGATCATCAAACAAAAAATGCTAATGCTATAGTCGAGAAAAAAGGTGCAATTCTTTTAAAGGAATATGAATTAGATGAAAAATTTCAATCCACTTTTTCTAATTTGATTTCAAATGAAAAACTTCAAAATGAATTGGGGACTCAAATAAAAAAATTAGCCAAGCCTGATGCAACAAAAGAGATCGTAAACGAAATAATTAAATTAATTAAAAGATAAAATCCTAAAATTTTAGGGTGAGATATATGAATCTAAATCAAATCCATAACGTTTATTTCATTGGAATCGGAGGCATCGGAATGAGTGCCCTTGCTCGCTATTTTAATTATTTGGGTAAAAAAGTTGCCGGATATGACAAGACCGAAACGGAGTTAACCAAAGAATTACAATTGTTAGGAATGCAGATTCATTTTGAAGATACTATTGGTTTGATTCCGTCTGATTTTTATATTGAAAATACGTTGGTTATTATCACTCCGGCAATTCCCATTACTCATTCTGAATGGAATTATTTTATTGAACGCGATTATTCGATTAAGAAAAGAGCTGAAGTTTTAGGAATAATTACTAAAGATACTTATTGTTTTGCTGTAGCCGGAACACATGGAAAAACAACTACTTCCAGTATTTTAGGACATATTCTTTATGAATCAGGGGTTGACGTAACCGCTTTTTTAGGTGGAATAGTTGAAAATTATAATTCAAACTTAATTGGGAACGGAAAAACAGTCACAGTTGTTGAAGCTGATGAATTTGATCGTTCGTTTTTACAGTTGTATCCGGATATGGCTTGTATTACCTCGATGGATGCGGATCATTTAGATATTTATGGTGATAAAGCTTCAATCGAAGCAACTTTTGTAGAATTTGCTAATAAAGTGGAGGATAAAAACCTGCTGTTCATTCCTAAAAATTTACCATTGGAAGGAATCAAAATTGCCATTAATGAAGAAGCAGATTTTACAGCATTTAATATTAGAGTAGAAAATAGTGCTTATGTTTTTGATGTTAAAACACCATTAGAAACGATTAAAAATATACAATTCAATTTACCGGGAAGACACAATTTAATGAATGCACTCATGGCTTTGGCGATGGCTATAACATATGGTTCCCCAACCAATAGTATCGTCAGAGCCTTGGGAACATTCAAAGGAATTAAACGTAGATTTTCCTATCAGATTAAACAAGAAAAATTGGTTTTTATTGATGATTATGCTCATCATCCTACTGAAATAAATGCGGTTCACCAAGCCGTAAGAGAATTGTATCCCCAACAGAAAGTGTTAGTTGTTTTCCAGCCGCATTTGTTCAGTAGAACGAAAGATTTTGCAGATGATTTTGCAAAAAGTCTCTCGTATTTTGATGAAGTTATTTTGTTGGATATTTATCCTGCAAGAGAATTACCAATGGAAGGAATTACTTCTGCTTGGTTGTTGTCAAAGATTGAGAATTCCAATAAAAAATTAGTCTTAAAAAATGAATTGATTGATGAGGTTTTGAAAAGTACAGCTACCGTGATTGTCACTATCGGAGCAGGAGATATAGGTGAACTGGTTAAACCATTAAAAGAACGATTGAATGAAAAAGTATTTTAGTTGGACAAATATTCGTTTGCTGTTGATTTTACTGGTAGTTTGTTTCCTGTATTCTTTCATGTCAAAAAGAAATGAGAATCGGAAATTGCAAAAAGCAACGGTAGAATTTTTAGATGGGGAACAACTTTTTGTTACGCACGAAACGGTTAATAAATTGTTAATAGAAAATAAAAAAGATGCTTCCAGTATACAGAAAGTTGCTTTAGATTTGAATAATTTGGAGAATGCCATCAACCGACACGAAATGGTTGAAAATGCAGAGGTTTTTGTGAGTGTTGATGGGAATTTAAAAGCTGTTGTTAAACAAAAAACACCGGTAGCCAGAGTGTTTGAAAGTCATGATTCCTACTACATTGACTACAAGGGCACTAAGATGCCATTGTCAAGTATTCACACGGCACGTGTACCGCTGGTTTCAGGGGAAATAAATGTAAATAACAGTAAAAAATTAGACGAATTATTTCGAATAATCCACAACGATGAGTTTTTGAAAAAAAACATCATTGGGATACAAATTATGCCGAGTGGAAGCTTAATTATGAAAAATAGAAATTTTGAATATGACATTGAATTTGGAAAAACCATCAACATGGAGCGAAAATTCAAAAATTATAAAGCATTTTTACAAAAAGCAGTTTTGGATAGTTCGATTTACAGTTACAAAAATATTAATCTGAAGTTCACGCAACAGGTAGTTTGCACAAAATAGAAACACATGAAAAACGAAAACATCGCAGTAGGTTTAGACATTGGTACCACAAAAATTGTGGCCATGATTGGCCGTAAAAACGAGTATGGTAAACTCGAAATCTTAGGTGTGGGAAAATCCAAAAGTTTGGGTGTTCACAGAGGAGTTGTCAATAATATTACGCAAACTATACAATCTATTCAAACCGCTGTAGCGGAAGCAGAAGAAAATTCAGGCTACATGATTAAAGATGTTGTAGTTGGAATTGCTGGTCAACACATTCGAAGTATTCAACATAGTGATTATATCAGTCGCAGTAATCCGGAAGAGGTAATTTGCGGGAAGGATATTGAGCAGTTAATCAATCAAGTGCACAAATTGGCCATGTTACCCGGGGAAGAAATTATTCATGTTTTACCACAAGAATTTAAAATTGACGGTCAGTCTGAAATCAAAGAACCTATCGGAATGTATGGTGGACGATTAGAAAGCAGTTTTCACGTAGTTGTTGGTCATGCTGCTTCAATCAGAAATGTTGGAAGATGTATCCAAAGTGCTGGAATTGAATTATCCGGTTTAACATTGGAACCACTAGCCTCTTCTGATGCTGTTTTGAGTCAAGAAGAAAAAGAAGCCGGTGTGGCTTTAATTGATATAGGCGGTGGAACAACCGATTTAGCTATTTTTAAAGATGGCATAATTCGGCACACAGCTGTAATTCCATTCGGTGGAAATGTAATTACGGATGATATCAAAGAAGGTTGTTCAATTATTGAAAAACAAGCAGAATTATTAAAAGTGAAATTTGGCTCTGCTTGGCCTGGTGAAAATAAAGACAATGAAATTGTTTCTATTCCCGGATTAAGAGGACGTGAACCCAAAGAGATTTCGCTTAAAAATCTTTCTAAAATAATTAATGCCCGCGTGGTAGAAATTATTGAACAGGTTTTTGATGAAATTAAATCATACGGACACGATGATCCTAAAAAGAAATTGATTGCCGGAATCGTATTGACCGGAGGTGGAGCACAATTGAAGCATATCAAACAATTAGTAGAATACATTACCGGAATGGATACCCGAATTGGTTATCCAAATGAACATTTAGCCGGAAATTCCGATGAAGAAATGTCTAGTCCATTATATGCTACTGCAGTTGGATTAATGATGAATAGCATTAATAATAATACAAAAAGTGCTGTTTTAATGTCTGAAATGGAGCAATCTAAAGACAAAGAAGCTAAAATAGAAGAACCTAAAGTCGAGCCCATTGCCGAAGCCCCAAAAGCAACGGAGCAAAAAAATGAAAGTACCGAGAATAAAATCAGACGTTCTTTCTTTGATAAATATGTAGAAAAGATTAAAGAATTTTTAGACAATGCAGAATAGAACCTAAGTTCTGTAAAGTTTTAAAAATAAATGAATTAGAAAAACCAAGTAGTATGATAAGCAACTCAGATTTTGGAAGTATTTCATTTGATTTACCTAAAAACCAATCAAATGTAATTAAAGTAATTGGTGTAGGTGGTGGCGGGAGTAATGCCATTAACCACATGTTTAAACAAGGGATTAAAGGAGTAGATTTTGTAGTTTGTAATACCGACTCACAAGCTCTTCAAAATAGTCCTGTGCCAAATAAAATTCAATTGGGTGTAAACCTGACAGAAGGATTAGGGGCCGGAGCTAATCCTGAGGTAGGACAACAATCTGCCTTAGAAAGCATGGAAGACATTGATAAATTATTGGATAGCAATACCAAAATGATTTTCATCACGGCAGGAATGGGTGGTGGAACAGGTACAGGAGCTGCTCCGGTAATTGCTCAAATGGCTAAAGAAAAAGATATTTTAACGGTTGGTATTGTAACTATTCCATTTCAATTTGAAGGTAAAGTTCGTTCAGAACAAGCCATGTCAGGAGTGGAGCGTTTAAGAAAACAAGTTGATTCACTTATCGTTATCAATAATAATAAATTGAGAGAAGTGTATGGAAATCTTGGCTTTAAAGCCGGATTCTCTAAAGCGGATGAAGTTTTAGCGACTGCTTCTCGTGGTATAGCTGAGGTGATTACGCACCACTATACACAAAATATTGACTTGAAAGATGCTAAAACGGTTCTGTCTAACAGTGGAACAGCAATAATGGGTTCTGCAACTGCTGAAGGAGAAAACAGAGCTAAAGACGCTATTGTTTCTGCATTAGATTCTCCTTTGTTGAATGATAATAAAATTACGGGGGCTAAAAACGTATTGTTGCTTATCGTTTCCGGCTCTTCTGAAATTACAATTGACGAGATAGGGGAGATTAATGATCATATTCAAGCTGAAGCCGGACACAATGCAAATATTATAATGGGGGTTGGTGAAGATGAATCTTTAGGAGATTCTATCGCTGTAACAATCATTGCAACGGGTTTTAATGTGGAACAGCAAAAAGAAATCGTGAATGCTGAGCCTAAAAAAATTATACATTCTTTAGAAGAAAACCAAACCAACACGATTGATTTATCACAAAAAGTGGTTTCGCCAATTTTAGATTTTGTGATTGAAAAAGAAACACCTTCTAGTAATATTGAAGATAAAATAGTTTTTGAATTAATTGATGAAATGGAAGTCGTAGAACCAAAAATGGTATCCGACTTGATTCCTACTTCTGAGTTAATCAAGAACATTGAAATAACCTATGAAATTGTAGCTCCTTTTACAGAAAATCAATTGTTTGCAACAACACCGGAAGTTCGCGAAATTATAGTGAAAGATCCTGAGTTTGTAATTGTTGAAAAAGAACAAGTGACACTTTCGTTTGATTTAGGAATCAATCAACCTATAGAATCTGAAAAAACCATCCTTTTTGACCTCAATCCTACAGCCACAAACGAAATTATTGTAAATGAACCTATGCAAGTCATCCCAATGACTGAAGTAAATGAAACCGGTGTAATTCGGTATTCGTTAGAAGAATACATGGAAGTTGAAGCAGAACTTCTGAACTCAAAACCGGTGGTTAATGTTGTTGAGGAACCGGTAAATGAAGAAATGAATATTACCGTAAAAAAAGTGGAGACTCCTATTGCTTTTTCTCCTTCCTTTGATGAAATAAATCCAACGGAAATGACCATCGAAGAAACATTAAAAATGCGTGCGGATGATAGAAGAAAAAAACTAAAAGAATTTAATTATAAATTCCATACCAATTCATCTCGTTTAGATGAAATGGAAAAAGTACCGGCATACAAAAGAATGGGTGTAGATTTACCAACAAATGCACCTTTAAATAATCAATCCAGGATGTCTTTGGGAACAGATAGTAACGACGATACTCAGTTGCGTTCTAACAATTCATTTCTTCATGACAATGTGGATTAACTAACTCAAACAAGCATGATTTAACCCGGAAATTAGAATCTAATTTTCGGGTTATTTTTTTATCTTTGCAATCCATTAAAACAAGAATCTAAGATAAAGGATTAAGGATTTCTTTTTATAAATAGTTATATAAAAAAACAACTACTATGAGTTTACAAAGCCAAATAAACGAGGAAATTAAAAATGCGATGCGAGCAAAAGACACAATCGCTTTAGAGTCGTTAAGAGCTGTTAAATCAGCTATTTTGTTAGCTTTAACTGAAGGTGGAGCAAAAGATGAATTAGCACAGGAAGATGAAATAAAACTATTACAGCGTTTAGTAAAACAACGTAAAGACAGTGCGGCAATTTATGTTCAACAAGGAAGACAAGATTTAGCAGAACCGGAATTACTTCAGTCTGCTGTAATCGAAAAGTTTTTGCCAAAACAATTAAGCGAAAATGAAGTTGAAGTTGCAGTTGCTCAAATCATTGCAGAAAATGGATTTTCAGGAATGGCCTCTATGGGGCAGTTAATGGGAATAGCGTCAAAACAATTAGGAGGTAGTGCTGATGGTAAAACGATATCAACAGTAGTAAAAAAACTTTTAGCATAATATATTTTATTGTAGATTCGCACTTCAAAAATGCAATCATTGGCCTCGTAGTTCAACTGGATAGAATATCAGATTTCGGCTCTGATGGTTGGGGGTTCGAACCCCTCCGAGGTCACCTTGAAACACCCAAATAATTTTTGGGTGTTTTTTTTATTTTCATCTTGAAATTACGGATAAGAAGTAGTTTTTATCTATATTTAAAAATAAAATATAAGTATTGAATCCTTTTATTCTTCTGTCTGTTTTTTTTGGTGTTTTTGTTGGAAAAGCAATAGAACCTGTCTATGTCTATTTTTATGGAAAACCGTTGTTTATTCATTTTTATCCTATTCCAAAAAAATTAAAACCTTTTGAGCTTGAAATATTGAATTCTAATTTTCACTATTATTCAAATTTATCTCCTCGAAAGAAAAAATATTTTGACCATCGTGTTGCTACTTTTATACAGAACTATCAATTTATCCCAAAAGAAGGTATTGAAATATCAACTGAAATGAAAATTTTAATAGCGGCTACTGCCATTAAATTATCTTTTGGGATGAGAAATTATCTGGTTAAGGTATTCGATAAAATTATTATTTACCCCGAATCATATTATTCTACGGTAAATGATGTATGGCACAAAGGTGAATTTAACCCAAGAATGAAAGCTATTGTGTTTTCATGGGAAGATTTTCTAGCAGGTTATGAATATGATAACGATAATTTAAATTTAGGCTTGCATGAATTTGCTCATGCTTATCATCTTCACGGGTTGAAATCTTCGGATGTTAGTGCCTTAATTTTTGCTGAAACTTATAAACAAATCATTTCTTATACTGCTAAACCGGAAATTCGGACAAAACTAATTGCCTCCAATTATTTTAGAATTTATGCTTACACGAATTCTTTTGAGTTTATAGCCGTTTTGCTAGAACATTTTTTTGAAACTCCTGAACAATTTGAAATTGAATTTCCGGAATTGTTTCAAAAAGTAAGAAAAATGATAAATTTTTAGCTACCCCATAATATACTAAAATAAATTCAATTATTTACTGATAGTCGTCATCTTATTATAGCTAAAAAGAGGTGAAATTTGTTTCAATATATTAAAAGTTATTGAAATGAAAAAGCAAGTTCCTGTATCGACAATAATGTCCAAAAATGTGATTAAGTTAAATCTTTCAGACGATTTGACAAAGGCTGAAATGCTATTCAAAAAACATCATATCCGTCACATTCCGGTTGTAGATAGCAACAAAATTATTGGAATGCTAAGCTATACTGATTTGCTTCGTATTTCGTTTGTAGATGCTGTTGATGACGAGGATGAAGTAGTTGATGTAACGGTTTATAATATGTTTACCGTTGAACAGGTGATGGCTAAAAAATTAGTCACTGTAAGTCCTGATACAACAATTAAACAAGTGGCTGAAATATTAGCAACGAATGAATTTCATGCACTTCCTGTAGTTGAGGGGAAATTATTAGTTGGTATTGTAACTACAACGGATATTATCAAATATTTAATCGACCAATATTAAGAAAAATAAACGCCCGGAAAATTACTGTGTAATCTTCTTTAAATCTTTAATTGTTTCAATTGGATTTTGGGCTTTAAATACATAATTGCCGGCTACTAAAACATCAGCACCGACTTCTGCCAATTGTTGTGCATTTTTATTGGTAACACCACCATCAATTTCAATTAGAGTTGAAGCGTTATTGCGTAAAATAATTTCTTTTAGCTGCTTTACTTTAGTGTAGGTATGCTCTATAAATGATTGTCCGCCAAATCCCGGATTTACACTCATCAAACAAACTAAATCAATATCTTTAATAATATCTTCTAATAAGCTAACCGGAGTGTGTGGATTTAAAGCAACACCGGCTTTCATGCCTTCTGCTTTGATGGCTTGTAGGGTTCTGTGTAAATGAGTGCAAGCTTCATAATGTACCGTTAAGTTAGTTGAGCCTAATTGAGCAAAGGTTTTGATGTACCTGTCGGGATCAATAATCATCAGATGGACATCAATAGTTTTTTTTGCGTGTTTGGTAATGGCTTCTAAAACAGGCATTCCAAAAGAAATATTGGGAACAAAAACACCATCCATGATGTCAATATGAAACCAATCAGCTTCACTTTGATTAATCATTTCAATATCGCGTTGTAAATTGGCAAAATCAGCTGCTAATATAGAAGGGGCAATAAGCGTGTTTTTCATTTTGAGTTGTGTTGTTGGTTGCAAAGATAGATTTTAGTTTAAAAGTTTAAAAGTTTAAAGGATTAAAAGTTTTGTTTCCCACAAAAAAGCAAAACTCCGGAAACCCGAGCGTAGCGAACTGACCGTGGGTTTTGCTTGCCCTAAAAAAGCAAAACTCCGGTAATCAGCCGGAGTTTCAATTATCAATCAAAAAACGAACAGTTATTAACTGTTGTTACTTTTTATAGGTTAAACAGATTAACCAAGGTATGTTTTTAATATTTTACTTCTGGAAGTATGTTTTAATCTGCGAATAGCTTTTTCTTTAATTTGACGAACACGTTCACGCGTTAAATCAAATGTTTCGCCAATTTCTTCTAAAGTCATCGGATGTTGATCTCCTAATCCAAAATATAAACGGACTACGTCTGCTTCTCTTGGTGTCAAGGTTTCTAACGAACGTTCAATTTCTGTACGAAGCGATTCGTGAATCAATTCTCTATCCGGATTTGGCGATTCTCCTGAACGTAAAACGTCATACAAATTAGAATCTTCGCCTTCAACTAAAGGAGCATCCATGGATAAATGACGGCCCGAGTTTTTCATGCTCTCTTTTACATCATTTACAGTCATGTCTAACTCTTTTGCAATTTCCTCTGCAGATGGCGGACGCTCATTTGATTGCTCCAATAAAGCATACATTTTGTTGATTTTATTGATAGAACCAATCTTGTTCAACGGTAAACGTACAATACGGGATTGTTCTGCCAAAGCTTGTAAAATCGATTGACGAATCCACCAAACGGCATAGGAAATGAATTTAAATCCACGTGTTTCATCAAAACGTTGAGCTGCTTTAATAAGCCCTAAATTTCCTTCGTTTATTAAATCCGGCAAGGTTAATCCTTGGTTTTGGTATTGTTTAGCAACCGATACAACGAAACGTAAGTTTGCTTTAGTTAATTTTTCTAAGGCTCGTTGGTCACCTGCTTTGATACGTTGTGCTAATTCAACCTCTTCGTCGGCTGTAATTAAATCAACTTTTCCAATTTCTTGTAAGTATTTGTCAAGGGATGCAGTTTCACGATTCGTTACCTGCTTTGTGATTTTGAGTTGTCTCATTTAATTCTATTTGAATAATAGGTTCAAGTAATTATACGAAACATAGTTACAAAAAGTTACAAAATAATAATAAAAAATTATTTCAGACGTCCTTGAACTTCTTCATTCCCTGATTCCCGTTGGTTTGCAGAGAGTTTTTTATTTCCAAATTTATAAGTAATTCCTACCCGTAGCATTCGTTCATCCATATAAAGGGATCGTCTTTGTGGTGTGTTGTTTACTTCAGTAGAAATATAGGCCATGTAGGTTCTGAAAATATCGGTTCCTAATAAAATGAAACTCCAGCCTTTTTCCTTGATGGAATAACGCAAGCCTGCATCTAATTTTGAATACTGTGTGGCTTCATAATATAAATCTTTTCTCGGACTGTGGTATTCATAATTTAACTCAGCCATAAACGATTTCTTTTTATTCAAGGTGAAAGTATTATTGGAGTATATTACATACAAGAATCCATTTTGAGCCTCAGTTGGAAGTTCACGTGTAAAAGTAGTATTGTTGTAGTTTCCATTTATTGTATTGGAACTTTCCCACCATTCGAAAGCATTGTATAAATAGGTTATGGTCGCTCCATATTGATCTTTATCATAAAAGTTGCCTCTTTGATAACGAACAGTTTGTGGGTCTGTGTTTAAATCAATGAATGGAATTTGAAGATTCCCGTTTGTTGTGGTTGAATAATAAATTTTGAAGGTTAAATTTTCTTTATAACTGTAATTTAGTTCAAAATTATCTGCAAAGGAAGGTTGTAAATAAGGGTTTCCTTCAACAATTATAAAAGAACTTAAATACCATTTAAACGGATTTAAATCCCAAAATATAGGCCGATCAATTCTTTTGCTGTAATTTATTGATAAACTGTTATTTTCATTTGGAGTGTACAAAAGGTATGCTGATGGAAATAGTTTGTTGTAGTCAAAACTGTTTTCTTGATTTTGTGTCACATCCGGAGAAGTAGTAATTCCGACAACTTGTGTATTTTCATAACGTAGGCCAAGTTGAGTTTGCCATTTTGAACTAAGTGTTTTGGAAAAATTGACATAGGCAGCTTGCGTATCTTCGTTATAATCAAAGATATTAGTTTGACTGATATCCAGGAAGGGAACTCCAGTGGATAAGTCATAGTAGCTAATGTCACTTTTGTTTTTTACCCAGCTTAATTTTCCACCAAAGCCATAAGTAGCCCATTTTGTAGGTAAATCAAAATCAAATTTCGCACTATAATTTTCAATATCTTGAATGCCGGTATTTTGAGCTTTGGTGGCCGGACCTAATGGATTATTGGTAGGACTGAAGTTTTGTGTAGTAAAGTTTCTGATTTTAGTGTCATTATAATTGAAATAATCTAAATCAACGGTGAATTGTTTCCCTAAAGTGTCAAGTTTTTGGATGTAATAAGTATTAATGGAGTTGTTTTTGTTTTCAGAGTCATTGTAGCCGGTTGTTTCGTAAGTTGAAATCAAATTACCGGTAACTTTGTCAAAAACTTTTGACGAATTACTGTCAGTCACATCAGGTTTGTCAAACAATCCAACATATTTTGCCCCTATTTTAGCATTATCAGATAATTTATAATCAAGGCCTATTATTCCTCTGTAAATGTCAGCTTTGTCTTTTCGTTTTGTTTCACCATTCCACGTTTCGCTTTCATAGTAAGTATCTGTGTTTTCCACTATTTTGTCATTACCTTCTCTTTTCGCAAAATCGGTAAAAAAGCTCACGTTATTTTTGTTATAAATAAAGTTGATTCCAGCTGAAACGGAAGGATAAGTGGTTTGAATATAATTGGCTCGTATAGTGCTGGACCAGGAATTTTCTTGAATTTTCTTTAATTTGATATTGATTAATCCACTATTTCCCTGTGCATCATATTTTGCCGGAGGTGTTGTAATCACTTCGATACTTTTGATGTTATCTGAATTGATACTACGCAAATAATTATTTAATTCATCTCCGCTCAGATTGATAATTCTTTCGTCAATCATTACACTTACGGTACTTTTTCCAACAATGCCAATAGAGTTTGCTGAAACAGCTACACCCGGCGTGCTTTTTAATAATTCTAGCCCGTCACTTCCGGAAGCCCGAACACTATTTTCAACATTAAAAACCGTGCGGTCGACTTTATTTTCAATAATTTTTTTCTTGGAGGTGACTTCTACTTCTTTTAATTGGTTGGTATTATCAAAGGATGTCAATGCTCCCAAGGAAATATTTTTGTCTAAAATAAAGTCCGTTTGATAAATGACTGAGCCTACAAAATAAAAACGAAGTGAATAGGTTCCTTTTGTGCTTTTTAAATTAAAAGTTCCTTTGGAATCAGTTAAAGTTGAAGTGATGATGTTTCCATCTTTTAAAAGGATAACTTCTGAAGATTCAATACCAACTTTATTTTCATCGACTAAGATACCGGAAACAGAAAACTCCTGACCGGAAACAGTTGTTAAAAATAATAGATTAATTATGATAAAAATTCTCGAAATTGAAAATCTCATACTTATTTTTGAATCGCTTTACTGCAAATATAACATAAATGTTAAGACCACAATGCTTTGTAGTAGATAAATTACAAATTAAATCATAAAAAAACCCGATTCAGTTTTTGAATCGGGTTAATTAATATAGCAGAAAAAATTAATCCTTT
This sequence comes from Flavobacterium sp., assembly GCF_013822155.1. Taxonomy (GTDB): domain Bacteria; phylum Bacteroidota; class Bacteroidia; order Flavobacteriales; family Flavobacteriaceae; genus Flavobacterium. The sequence goes on along the minus strand of NZ_PNJW01000025.1, from coordinate 8,290 downwards.
TTCGGAACAATTTTATTTTCTTCTCTTGGAGGTCTAGGCAAAAGTGCTTTTCTTGACACTTTTTCTTTTCTTGTTTTTGGATCTATTCCTAAATATTTCACTTCAAAAACATCACCCATTTTAACAACATCAGTTACATTTTCTGTACGTTCCCAAGCTAATTCAGATACGTGAAGTAAGACTTCATTTCCAGGAGCTGAAGTATATTCTACCACTGCACCAAAATCTAATAATTTAATTACTTTCACTTCGTAAGATTCACCCATAGTTGGTTTGAAAATAATCGAATCAATTTTAGCTAATACAGCTGCAATTCCATCCGGATCAGTTCCAAGAATTTCTACCACACCTTGTTCGTCTACTTCATTGATAACGATAGTACAGCCGGTGGCTTTTTGTAATTCTTGAATAACTTTTCCACCAGGTCCAATCAAAGCACCAATAAATGCTCCCGGAATAGTACGCATAATGATTTTTGGAGCATGTTTCTTAACATCAGCTCTTGGTGTAGCAATGGTTTCGGTAATTTTACCTAAAATATGCATACGACCATCACGTGCTTGGCCTAAAGCTTGTTCCATAATATCATAACGTAAACCGTCAATTTTGATATCCATTTGACAAGCAGTGATTCCGTCTTTTGTTCCGGTAACTTTAAAGTCCATATCGCCTAAGTGATCTTCGTCACCTAATATATCTGAAAGAACTGCAAATTTTTGGCCATCAGTGATTAAGCCCATTGCAATTCCGGAAACTGGTTTTACCATTTGAACACCTGCATCCATTAAAGCCATTGTTCCTGCACAAACGGTTGCCATTGAAGAAGAACCATTTGATTCTAACACTTCTGAAACAATACGGATAGTATAAGGACAATCAGCCGGAATCATGTTTTTCAAAGCACGTTGTGCCAAATTTCCATGACCCACTTCTCTTCTTGAAGTTCCTCTTAAAGGTTTTGCTTCACCAGTAGAAAAAGGAGGGAAGTTATAATGTAAATAGAATTTTTCTTCGCCTTGCTCGCTAGGTGAGTCAATTTGATTGGCTTCTCTTGAAGTTCCTAGAGTTACTGTTGCTAAAGCTTGAGTCTCTCCACGTGTAAATAAAGAAGAACCGTGTACCGAAGGTAAATAATCTGTTTCACACCAAATAGGTCTGATTTCAGTTGTTTTTCTTCCGTCTAAACGAATTCCTAATTCAAGGATTACGTTACGAACAGCTTCTTTATTGGTTTTGTAGAAATATTTCCCAACTAAACCTGCTAAGTCAGCATTTTCAGCATATTCTTCTTCAGTAAATAATGCTTTTGCTTCTTCTTTTACGGCTGCAAATTGAGCTGTTCTTTCATGTTTTGCTGTTCCTTCTTTAGCAATAGCATAACATTTATCATAAGCAAAGGCTTTTACTTTAGCATATACGGCTTCGTCTTCTTTCTCACCTTCGTAAGTACGGATTTCTTTTTTGCCAAAAGCTTCCTGTAAACGCAATTGAGCGTGAATTTGAACTTTAATGGCCTCGTGAGCAAATTTAATGGCTTCTACCATTTCGGCTTCTGAAATTTCTTTCATTTCACCTTCAACCATGGCAACTGAATCCAAAGAAGCTCCAATCATCATGTCAATGTCGGATAACTCTAATTGTGTTCTACTTGGATTTATAACGAATTTTCCATCTACACGTGCTACACGTACTTCTGAAATTAAGTTGTAAAATGGAATGTCTGAAACGGCTAAGGCTGCAGAAGCGGCTAAACCTGCTAATGCATCCGGCATCACATTTTCATCATGACTCATTAATTGAATCATCACTTGCGTTTCAGCATGATAATCATCCGGGAAAAGTGGACGTAAAACACGGTCAACTAAACGCATGGTTAGTACTTCACTATCACTTGGACGTGCTTCTCTTTTGAAAAAACCACCCGGGAATCGTCCAGCTGCGGCAAATTTTTCACGATAATCTACCGTTAATGGTAAAAAATCTACTGCTGGGTTTGCTGTTCTGGCAGAAACGGCTGTTGCTAAAAGCATACAATCGCCTAAACGAACCACCACAGAACCATCTGCTTGCTTCGCTAATTTTCCGGTTTCGATAGAAATGGTTCTACCATCTCCTAAATCGATAACCTCTTTTGTTACATTTGGAATCATAAAAATTCTAATTTGGTATTAATACTAGGTTTCGTTGTGTTGTTGTGTGTAGTTGTTGTGTAACCCAATGAAAAACCAAACTTTTTTCTGTCAAAATCTATAAAACAAAAAGAGGCACTTTCGCACCTCTTTCCTATTGATTATTTTCTAATATTCAATTCTTTAATAATCTCACGATATCTGTTGATATCTTTTTTCTTTAAGTAATCTAAAAGACTTCTTCTTTTACCTACCAATAATACTAACGAACGCTCGGTATTGTAATCGTGACGATTTTTTTTCAAGTGCTCTGTTAAGTGTGAAATTCTGAAAGTGAACAATGCAATTTGTCCCTCAGCAGAACCTGTGTTTTCAGCTTTTCCTCCGTGTTTAGCGAAGATTTCAGCTTTTGTTTCTTTAGTTAAATACATTCCAATATTATATTAAATGATTATTATGTATGAATCAGGGTTTTCCTAATTCGGTTGCAAAGGTAATTTTATTTTTTAAAAGTACAAGTTTTTTCTAAAACAACTTTGCAACTTCTTCATTCACAAATTCTAAAAAGCGTTCGTCAGTTTCACTGAACGGATTTAAAACATGACTGTCGATGTCAATTTGTCCTATGTTTTTTCCATTAACAAAAAGTGGAACAACAATTTCAGACTTAACTGTAAAGCTGCAGGCAATATAATTGTCTTGAGCGGAAACATCCGGCACAACAAAATTTTGATTTGAAACGGCTACCTGTCCACAGATACCTTTTCCAAAAGGAATAACGGTATGGTCTGTTTCAGCACCAACATAAGGTCCTAAATGCAGGGTTTGTGTTTCATGGTTGGCAAAATAAAATCCAACCCAATTGTAATAATCAACTTCATCATGAAGTAATTTACAAATATTTGCCAGTTTTTCATCGGTGGAAATATCAAATTGAATGATAATTTCAGTAATTTTAGGTTTTAGGGCATCTAAGGTCATGGTATTATTTTTTTACAAAGGTAAAACATCACAACTGCTCAAAATTCTATATTTTTGTTAAAAATAAAGTGTTGAAAAAATACCTTGTACAGTATAAACCTTTTTTGATTTTTCTGCTTAAATTCTTTTTAAGCTATGCCATTCTTACTTTTTTGTATCAAATTTACCTTAATAAATACGACACAACTCAGTTTGAAGTGGATGCAATAACTAAAATTGTTGCCCGTCAATCACAACAAACAACTACATTTTTTGGTTATCATTCAGAAATTGCGGATAATCTTGAGCAAAGTTCTGTTAAGTTTTTTGTCAAAGAAAAATATGTGGCTCGGGTAGTTGAAGGATGTAATGCAATTAGTGTCATTATTTTATTTATTGCTTTTGTAATTGCCTTTAAAGGAAAAATAAAGCAAACGTTGTTTTTTGTGTTACTCGGTTCAATGCTGATTTATGTATTGAATATTATTCGAATTGCATTAATTTCAATCGCCTTGTATAAATTTCCGGCATATGAACATTTGATTCATGGTGTCATTTTTCCGCTTATTATATATGGTGTTGTTTTCGTTTTATGGATAGTTTTGGTTAATAAATTTTCAATTTATGCAACTAAAGCAAACTAATAATTGGATTGTCTATTCGTTAGTAGGTTTCTGTTTAGTTGCCTTGATATTTATTAGATTATATGAAACCCAACTTTTTTATGATCCTTTTTTAGTTTATTTCAAAAATGATTATCTTAATTTACCTTTTCCTGAATATGACACTTTTTTATTATTGTTAAATTTGATTTCAAGGTATTTTTTCAATACGTTCTTTTCATTGGCAATCATTTTTCTTTTGTTTAAGGATTTTCAGCTTACAAAATTTGCTGCATTTTTATACTTTTTTTTCTTCATTATTTTAATTTTTCTCTTTTTTGGTGTCCTATCTTTTTTCGATGAGCAAAGTAATTTTTTACTTTTTTATGTTAGAAGATTTCTAATTCAACCTTTGTTCTTGGTGCTCTTTATTCCGGCATTTTATTTTCAGAAAAAACAATCATAGCTCAATTTTTCGTACCTTTATAAGACTAAAGAGTCGGGTATGAAAGTCACTAAATTTTCAGGTGAAATTGTCAACTTTGACAAGGATAAATTAATTCATTCGTTACGAAAATCGGGAGCAAGTGAAGAAGCGGTATTTCAGGTAATTCATGAAATTGAAAGAGAATTATACGAAGGTATTCCAACTAAAAAAATCTACAAATTAGCATTTCAACTGTTAAAAAAATTTTCTAACGTTCATGCTGCTCGGTATAATCTAAGAACGGCTATTCAGTCGTTAGGACCGGCAGGTTTTTTCTTCGAAAAATTTATAGCTAAAGTTTTTGAATGTGAAGGATATCAAACCCAAACTAATCTCATTTTGGAAGGAAATTGTGTATCACATGAAGTTGATGTATTACTTAAAAAAGAAAATTGTGTTTCCATGGTTGAATGTAAATTTCATGGAAGTCAAGATGCTAAAACGGATGTGAAAGTTCCGATGTATATTTTATCCCGATTTAATGATTTAAAAGATAGAGATTTTCAACTTTTTAAAAGCAATTATTCCATCCAAAATTGTTGGATAACTACCAATAATCGATTTACAGATGAAGCTGTGAAATTTGCTGGTTGTTCAAAGCTGAGTTTGTTAAGTTGGGATTATCCGAAAGGAAACAGCTTAAAAAACAAAATTGATTTAAACAAAATTTATCCTGTGACTTGTTTAACAACACTAACAATGGCTGAAAAAGATAAATTATTAGTTCAAGATATAATTACCGCCCTCGATTTAATTCAACATGCTGATTGGCTTTCTAAAATTGAGTTAAGTCCAAGCCGGGTTAAAAACGTATTGCTAGAAGCAAATCAATTGTGTAATTTAATAAAATAACCATGAAAATTCAATTTTTAGGAGGTGCAGGAACAGTAACCGGTTCAAAAACACTTGTTGAGCACAACGAACTACGAATTCTGATTGATTGTGGCATGTTTCAAGGATTAAAAGCTTTGCGAGAACTCAATTGGGAACCCTTAGCGGTTGATGCTTCCAGTATTGATTTTGTATTGCTCACACATGGTCATTTAGATCACTGTGGATGGTTACCTAGGTTAGTAAAAGAAGGTTTTCTGGGTAAAATATTTTGTACAAGTCCTACTAAGCAGATAGCTAAGCTTATTTTATTAGACAGTGCTAAAATTCAAGAGGAAGAGGCATCCAAAGCAAACCAAGAACATTATTCTAAACACGAACCGGCAGAGCCACTATACACAGTTGCTGAAGCTGAAAATGTGATTCCTTTTTTTAGAGCAGTAGAAAAAGATATTGAAATTGAACTCACAGGGAATTGTTATTTTAAATTTTTTCAGGCTGGGCATATTATAGGAGCTTGTTCAATTTCATTACATATTGATGGCAAAGAATTAGTGTTCTCCGGTGATGTTGGGCAAGACGATGATGTATTGATGTATCCACCGGAAAAACCAACTACTGCGGATTATGTTTTTTTAGAAAGTACCTATGGCAATCGAATTCATCCAACTAATGATGTGCTATTTGATTTAGAATTGATCATCAACCAAACGATTGATAGAGGTGGGAATGTTATTATTCCCAGTTTTGCTGTTGAACGGGCACAAACCTTGATGTTTCTACTGTGGCAATTGAAAAAACAAAACAGAATTCCCGACATTCCTTATATTATTGATACACCGATGGGAATAAAAGTATTGGATGTGTTTAATGATAATCATCAATGGCATAAGTTGGCACCGCATGAATGCGAAGAAATGTGTAGAATGTTCTCGATGATAACTGATTTTGAAGATTCAATCAGTGCAATTTATGATAAAAAACCAAAAGTTGTAATTGCGGCCAGCGGAATGATAACCGGAGGAAGAGTTTTATCTTATTTAGAAAGATATATTGATAAACCAGAAAACACGGTCATGCTCGTTGGCTATCAAGCGGAAGGAACTCGTGGTAGAAAACTATTAGAAGGAGCTAAAGAAATTAAATTCTATGGAAAATATTATCCCGTGGAAGCACAGGTAACTTTAGTGGAAGGACTTTCTGCACATGGCGACCAGAATGATTTGCTTAGTTGGCTTAATAAATTAGGAAAAAAGCCTGCAAAAATATTTTTAGTACATGGTGAAAATGAGGCAGCAGACGCATTGCGATTAAAAATTACGGAAAGATATGGATACAATTGCACTGTTCCTCTTTTAGGGCAAGCTATTGAATTGTAGTATATTTAACAGCATTTTGTAAAAATATTGAACTAAAAAAATGTACTTTTGTCCCATGACTTTCAAAAAGTACACAAGTGTTTTGCTCGCTTTTTATCTCTTGGTTTCTACTACGGGATTGGCTTTTAATGTGCATCATTGTGGTGATGAAATTGCTTCTGTGTCATCTGTTTTTAGCATAGAAGAACCCTGTGAAGGAACAGTTGAAAAAGAGCAAAAAACATGTTGTGCTAAGTCATCGGATGACCATAAAGGTTGTTGTTCTGATGAAATCATTCAAGCTGATTTAGATGACAGTATAATTTCACATTTCAGTTTTGATTTTGATTATTTTTCAATACTACCTATTGTTGAACTACCTATTTTTTGGAATGAACCGATTAAAATTTCAGCACAATGTTTGACATATTATTGTGATGCAAATGCACCTCCACTCTACCAATTACATTCACAATTCCTTTTTTACGCCTGATTTAATTAAACATCATTTCACTAGTTAGTGAAAACTTCTTGTTTAATTTTAAATCATTTTTATGCAAAAACAATTTATAGGATATGTTTTTTTATTGGTTTCTTTTATTTCATTTTCTCAAGAAAAAGTAACCGGTAAAATAATATACGATAATAATCAACCGCTTCCCGGAGCTAATATTTACTGGCAGAATACCGAAATAGGCGTCATATCGGATGAACAAGGAAAGTTCTCTATTCCTTTCACAGGCGAACACACTGTTTTAGTCATTAGTTATGTTGGATTTAAAACGGTTACATTAACTATTTTGAAATCTAAAACGATAACTCAAAAAATGGAGTTCGATAGTTCTTTAGATGAAGTGACTGTAACGAATGTTAGAAAATCACTTCAAAAAAGTTATCGGGTTACTTCAAACATGCAAACCATGACAGGCAAGGAATTGTTAAAGGCGGCATGTTGTAATTTGTCTGAAAGTTTTGAAACAAATCCGTCAATCGATGTTAACTTTTCTGATGCAGTATCCGGTAGTAAACAAATTAAAATGTTGGGGTTAACCAGCCCTTATATTTTAATGACGGAAGAAAACATTCCGTCTATTCGTGGGGCATCACAAGCTTACGGACTTTCTTTTATTCCCGGAACTTGGGTGGAAAGTATTCAAATTACCAAAGGAGCCGGTTCAGTTGTGAACGGTTACGAAAGTATTTCAGGTCAAATTAATTATGAATTATTAAAACCTGCCGATGATATTCCATTCTTTTTGAATGCTTATGGTTCGACTGATTCAAGATTTGAGTTGAATACCCATTTCAATACAAAAATTAATGATAAGTGGGCAACAAGTTTGTTTCTGCACGGCAATACCAGAGTTTCCAAAAATGACATGAACGACGATGGTTTTTTGGATAACCCGCTTGGAAAACAAATCAATGCCATCAATCGTTGGCAATATACAGATTTGGAAAAAGGTTGGGTGAGTTTTATCAATCTTCGCTATATGAAAGACGATAAACAAACCGGTCAAGTTGATTTTGAGCCGGATAGAGATAAAGGAACAACCAATTTTTGGGGATCTGAAATTAGTACTGAAAAGTTAGATGCCTCAGCCAAATTAGGGTTTGTTTTTCCGGATACACCATGGAAAAGTATCGGTTTTCAAAATGCTTTTAATTACCATAACCAAGAGTCTTATTTTGGATTGAATCAATATAATATCAAACAAAATAGTTTCTATTCGAATTTGATTTACAATTCAATTTTTAGTAACACTTTACATAAATTTGCAACGGGTTTGAACTTCACCTATGATAATTATAACGAATTTGTAAATGTTTCAGATTTTAGTAGAATAGACGATTCTGTTGGTGCTTTTTTTGAATATACATTCGATGATACGGATAAATGGAGTTATGTTTTGGGAGGAAGAA
>NZ_PNJW01000024.1 GCF_013822155.1 Flavobacterium sp. | reverse complement strand
CACTTTCGCTCCACCAAATGTCACTTTCGCTACCCTAAATGTCAATTTCGCTCCACCAAATGTCAATTTCGCTACCCTAAATGTCAATTTCGCTCCACCAAATATCAATTTCGCTAGTGTTTGCTCCCGTTTCTTAACTCGCAACCCGAAACCCGCAACCCGAAACCCGCAACCCGTAACCCGCAACTCGAAACCCGCAACCCGCAACCCGAAACCCGCAACCCGAAACCCGCAACCCGCAACTCGAAACCCGAAACCCGAAACCCGCAACCCGCAACTCGAAACCCACAACCCGCAACCCGCAACCCGCAACTCGCAACCCGCAACCCGCAACCCGCAATCCCAATGTTAAGTTTTCACCTAAACTAAAAACTTAACATTGCAATTCGTACACAATCAATTAACTTTGCTTAACATCAGGTTAATAATAAAATAACAATCAATTAATACACTTAAGTATATGGAAGAAAATAAAACCCCGGAAGCACCGGCAACAGAAGTACAAAAAACGACTACACCGGCTCCAAAACCGGCAACGCCCGCAAGAAAACCGGCTACACCGGCAGCAAAAACAACAGCACCGGCTGTAAAACCGGCTGCAACAGCAAAACCAGCTGCTCCTAAAAGAACCGCAACGCCTAGAACAACAACCGCAAAAACTGCCGCTGCAACACCTGCGGTACGCAAACCTGCCGTAAAAAGCTCCCCGTTAGTCGACCGCATGGAACAAACCGCTCCAACAGCAAGAAGAGTGGCCGCCACTACTCCCGCCAAACCGGAAGAAGTAGCCATGGAAGTAACCACCGTGGAAGTAACCACCACCTTGGACAAAAAGACCCTTAAAAAACTAAAAAAGAAAATGAAAAAGGTAAAAGAAGAAGAGAAAAAAGCGAAAGAGAAAGCCCAAAAGAAACTAAAAAAAGAAAAAGCGAAAGAAAAGGAAAAAGCTAAAAAAGCAAAGGCAAAAGAAAAAGCTAAAAAAGCCAAAGAAAAAGAAAAAGCCAAAAAGGCAAAGAAAAAAGACTCCGGTAAAAAGAAAAAATAACCAGCCTAACTAAAAAATAGAAACCCCGTGTTTCTATTTTTTTTTGCCCACTCTAAACTCCCCCGGCACCTTAGTGCCTCAGTCCCTCAGCCCCTCCAAAAAAACCATTTTCACAAAACAAAATACTTTCCTATATTTGAGCACCTATGCAACCAATAAAAATAATCGAATGTCCGCGGGATGCCATGCAAGGCATCAAAACCTTTATTCCCACGGAACGGAAAGTAGCCTATATTCAGTCGCTCTTGCGAGTAGGCTTTGACACACTAGACTTTGGAAGTTTTGTTTCCCCCAAAGCAATTCCGCAAATGGCCGATACTGCTGAGGTACTCGCAGGTTTAGACTTGTCGCAAACCCGCAGCAAATTGCTCGCCATCATTGCCAATACACAAGGAGCAAAACTCGCTTCAGCACATGAAGCAATACAATACTTAGGGTATCCCTTTTCTATTTCAGAGAACTTCCAGATGCGGAATACGCACAAAACCATTGCGGAATCCATCATAACCTTAGAAGAAATACTGGAAATAGCCGAACGCTCGAATAAAGAAGTAGTGACATATTTGTCAATGGGTTTTGGAAACCCTTATGGCGATCCCTGGAACGTTGACATCGTTGGAGAGTGGACAGAAAAGTTAGCAGGCATGGGCGTAAAAATAGTGTCACTATCCGACACAATTGGCAGTTCGACACCCGAAATAATCGCCTATTTATTTTCGAATTTGATTCCAAAATACCCACATATTGAGTTTGGTGCTCACCTTCACACCACACCCGATAAGTGGTTTGAAAAAGTAGATGCAGCTTACAATGCCGGTTGCCGCCGTTTTGACGGAGCCATTCAAGGTTTTGGTGGTTGCCCCATGGCAAAAGATGACCTAACCGGAAACATGCCAACAGAGAAGTTATTATCCTATTTCACCACACAAAAAGAAAACACCAACACAAGCCCAATGAGCTTTGAAAGTGCTTATAATGAAGCAACGAAAGTGTTTGGAGAGTTTCATTAAAGTAGCGAGTTGCGAATTTTATTGTAACCCTCACGCAACCCGTAACCCGCAACTCGTAACCCGCAACTTATTCCCCTATACGAATCTCAAACATTTTATCCCAGTTTTTACCGGTTACAAACAATGTTTTGTGTTTTCGGTTGTAAGCAATTCCGTTGAGCACGTCGAGGTCAGGATGTTGAGTGACTTTCTTTTTTAATTCGGCTAGATTAATCACGGCTTCCACCGCTCCATTGGTAGGGTTAATGATGGCAATAGCGTCTCTTTGATAGATGTTCCCGAAGATTTTACCGTTAATCCATTCCAACTCATTCACCGATTTGATTTTATTCGCACCGGAATACACGTTTATGCTTCCTTCTATCATCAAAGTTTCCGGATTTAAAGTATAGATTTTCTCTGTCCCGTCGGATTGATATAATAGTTTGCCATCATTACACAAGCCCCAACCCTCAATCTCTCTGGAATACTTGAATGTTTTGAGTTGTTTGAAGGTATTGGCATCATAAATAAATCCGGTCAGGTTTCGCCAAGTTAATTGATACACTTTATTGTTTAACACCGTGATGCCTTCTCCAAAAATAGACTCAGGATGTTCAACGTTTTTATAGACTTTTCCTGTTTTATAGTCGGTTTTACGTAAACTGGAGATGCCTTTTATACCCGTACCGTTTCCGGCTCCGTTTCCGGTTCCTTCATACAGCGTATCGCGGTGAAATTCTAATCCTTGCGTATAAGCTTTGATATCATGCGGATAGGTATTTACGATGATGTAATTTAATAACTTGGGTTCGATATTTGAAACCAGTTCCACCCGATGGGTAGCTTCAGCAAAGTCATCTTCAAAATAAACCATTGCTTTTAAGTATTGATAGCCTAGTTTTTCTTCAGCAAATTTTAACTCTAGGGAATTGGCTCCTTTTACTGAACCTATTTTTTTCTCGTTAACAAAGTAAACAATGCTGTCAATAGTTTTGTTTGCTTTATTCGCAACAGACAAATTTGTCGTTTCTTCCGTTGTAAATTGTTCTTTTAATTGGGAGGTATTAAAGGCAAATAAGTTTTTTTTGTCTTTGACGGTATCACCGCAACCGTATACAAAAGTGGCTAATAAAATGAATGATAATAAGTTATGTTTTTTCATGACGGACATAAATAAGTTAGGCAAATATAACGATTTGTATTGGGTAAAATTACTTGCAAAAATATAAAAAGATTGTATATTTGCAGCGGCAAGTCCTACACGACCAGCTCCTGCAAACTCCTCCAGGGTGGGAACACAGCAAAGGTATGTGGTTGTAGCGGTGCGATGTAGGTCGCTTGCCATTTTTTGTTGCTTCAGAACTTGATTCAGATTATTCAACTCATTTTCATTTTTTTTACCATATAAGGCATATAAGAAATATAAGTTTTTTATTTGTATTGATTTTGTTGTTTTCAATTTCTCTTTTTTACCATATAAGACATATAAGTTTTTCTAATTTGTATTAACTTTTTCTTTTACAAACTCATATGCCTTATATGGTTTAAAATCAATTGTTTACTTTTCTTGATTTCTAATTAGTTCTTTTCATTACTTTCGCTTTCACAAATTCATGAATATGCAATTAAATTGGAAAATAGTGCAACACCAACTGAAAGAACCTTTCAAAATTGCGTATGGTGTTTATCATTTCAGAAAAGCACTCATTGTTTCAATTGATTTTAATGGAAAAACCGGTTTTGGTGAATGTACCGAAATAGATTATTATCATATTCATTTAACTGATTTTGTCAAAGATTTAGAGCTAATTCAGCCTTTATTTTCATCCTTTGTAATTGAGCATCCGTTTGATTTTTTCAAGAAACTTCATACTTTTTCTTTGCATCCTTTTTTGCAATCGGCCTTAGATTGTGCGTTTTGGGATTTGTATGGAAAGCTTGAAAACAAACCATTTGCTGAACTCAATCAAATAAAAATAACTCATTTTCCCCAATCTTCCATTACTATTAGTATGGATGAAGAAGCCATTCAACTCAAGAAAATAATCGAATCGGATTGGGAGTTTTGTAAAGTGAAAGTCAATTCGTGGTCAACTTCCTTACGAGATAAATTGTTGTCAACCGGAAAGAAAATTAGCATTGATTCGAACGGTAGTTTTTCGTTAGAGCAATGTGAGTTCCTTCAAAATGATCCACTTTCAGCAAAATTCTTGTATTTCGAACAACCGATGCCAAAAGGTGCAGAAAATTACAAAAACTTATTCCAAAATAGTTATCCCAATTGGATGGCGGATGAAGATTTACAATCAATTGATGATTTAGAATTATTACAACCTCATTACAAAACTATCAACATTAAAGTGATGAAATGCGGCGGATTAACACCTTCGTTAGCCATTATCCAAAAAGCAAAAGCCCTAAATTTCAAAATTATGATTGGTTGCATGACCGAATCAACAGTTGGTATTTCTGCCGGAATTGCCTTGGCATCTTTTGCCGATTATCTCGATTTGGATGGAGCAAATTTAATAGCAAATGATACGTTTGAAGGCTCTGAAATTGTGAATGGGGAAGTGGTTTTGAGTCAGAAGCCGGGATTGGGAATACAAATCTAAGGGACAACTTCCAACCTTTTCACTATCTTTGACTTTTTAAACCCAACCATGTCAAAAGTAATTCTCATCACAGGCGGTTCCTCCGGAATTGGTAAATCAATTGGTACTTTTTTGCATCAAAAAGGATATATTGTTTATGGAACAAGTAGAAATCCGAATCAAGTAAAAGATTACATTTTTCCTTTGTTACAATTGGATGTTAGGGACGTGAATAGCATTACCAATGCCGTTTCAGAATTGATTCAAAAAGAAGGAAAGATTGATGTAGTCATCAACAATGCCGGTGTCGGAATTACCGGTCCGTTGGAAGAAATTCCCACCCAAGAAATCAAAAACAATTTTGAAACTAATTTCATTGGTCCTATAGAAGTGATGAAAGCAGTTTTACCACAAATGAGAAGTCAACAATCGGGTTTAATCATCAATATAACTTCTATTGCCGGTTATATGGGTTTGCCCTATCGAAGCGTTTATTCCGCTTCCAAAGGGGCGTTAGAAATCATTACCGAAGCCATTCGAATGGAAGTAAAAGAATTCGGTATTCAATTAACCAATGTAGCTCCGGGTGATTTTGCGACGAATATTGCTTCGGGTCGTTACCATGCACCGTTGAAAGATGATTCAGCCTATAAAATTCCATACGGAAATACATTAAAAATGATGGATGAACATGTTGATTCCGGAAGTAATCCGGATGAAATGGCTTATGCAATTCATAAAATAATTGAAACATCCCAACCCAACGTACATTATAAAGTAGGAAGTTTTATGCAACGCTTTTCAGTTGTTTTAAAACGTATTTTACCTGATAAAATCTATGAAAAGATGCTGATGAAGCATTATGGGCTGAAGTAACGATAATGGAAAATAGAAATTAAAAAATTGAGTGAACGCTACAGTCCACGCCATATAAACTTATAAACCCATAATCTTTTAAACTTTAAATCTTTAAACTTTGAAATTGAATTCGTAATTTTGCATCCGAATTAAAAACACAACTAGTATATGAAATTTTTTATTGACACAGCTAATTTGGAGCAAATTAAAGAAGCACAAGCTTTAGGGGTTTTAGATGGCGTAACAACAAATCCATCGTTAATGGCCAAAGAGGGTATTAGCGGAAAAAATAACGTTTTGAAACATTATGTAGACATCTGCAAAATTGTAGATGGTGATGTAAGTGCGGAAGTAATCGCGACTGATTATGATGGAATGATTAAAGAAGGGGAGGAGTTGTCAGAATTACACGAGCAAATCGTGGTAAAATTACCGATGACCAAAGAAGGTATCAAAGCGTGTAAATACTTTTCTGACAGAGGCATTAGAACAAATGTAACGTTGGTTTTTTCTGCTGGTCAGGCGTTATTGGCAGCCAAAGCAGGAGCAACGTATGTTTCCCCGTTTATTGGTCGATTAGATGATGTTTCTACAGATGGTTTAGCTTTAATAGAAGAAATTCGCGAGATTTATGACAACTACGGCTATGATACACAAATTTTAGCAGCCTCTGTTCGTCATACGATGCACATTGTAAACTGTGCTAAAATTGGTGCAGATGTGATGACAGGACCTTTATCAGCTATTTTAGGGTTATTAAAACACCCCTTAACAGATATTGGATTGGCTCAATTTTTAGCCGATCACGCGAAAGCAAATCAATAAAGTTCGTCTTTAAACATAAAAAATCCCTTCTTGTTGTACAGGAAGGGATTTTATATTTTGTAGAAATTGTTATTTTAGGTTTTCAGCAAATTTTACATCAAACAAGTTGACAAACCCATTGCTGATTTTTCCTGTTTCATCAATAATCAGGGTGCGGTGTAATTTAGTGATAACCCATTTTTCTTTTAAGTCTTCAAAGTTTTCCGCACGAAATTCTTTGATAGAACCAAAACTATGGTTTTCAAGTACTTTTAACCATTTCTCTTGCTCTTCATCAATGTTAACCGCAATGAATTGATATTCAGGGTTATTTTGTTGAAATTCTAATGCTTTTTTATGTACAGCAACTAAATGGGATTCGGCATTTTCTGTCCAAAAGAAAAAGACCGTTTTTTGATTCAAAAGCGATTTACTCGTGGTTGTTTTTCCGGTTATGTCAACTAATGTAACTTCGGGTAAATCATTTCCTTTTTTTAGCAATTGAATTGATTCGCCAATTTTGTTGATTTCATTTAGATTGCTATTGTCAGTAGACAATTGGTTGTAGCGAATGAGGAATTTTTTATTTTGGTCAATGTTTTGGTCCTCTAATAGATAAGAGAAGGCAATATTGTCAATAATTTTATTTTTAATAGATTCATTTTTAAAAAGCGTATCGGCAATGTTTAATTTTTGAATATGTAATGCCAAAGCTTCTTCTTCCAGATTTTGGGGTGAAATATTCGTAAAAGCCACATTATTCAACATGTGCGTCAAGTATTTTACAAACGGAGAATAATTCGTTAAATGCTTGTTGTTGAAATCAATTTTTCTTCTGTGATTGTAGTAGTTAACAGGTAACTGATTCGTTACGTTTTCTCCGGTTCTCATTTTATGAGCCATCGGATAAATTTCCTTTTTGGTGAAATGATGAAAATCAAGCATTGCTTTAGCATACAAATCAAAATCGTCATTCCATTTTATTTCCTCTTTTTTTTGCGTATAAAATTTCTCTTTAGATTGGTAGGAAGAATCACTGTTTTGAATAAAATCAGTAAGATTTAAATCGAAATCATCAAACATTTTGCTACGATCATCTTCATTTTTGAGGTATAACTCCATTAAGAAATTATTTTTTTCATCCCCTCTACCACAAAAAACTATAGATTCATCAAACTCAATGGAATTGATACGAACCATCAAACTGTCGTTTTTGTCAAAATAGACATATTGGTATTCCGGTTCGTGTTTAAACGTATATAAACCAGGGGCCAGAGAATCAAATTTTTGTATAAACCGATTTTTTTTATCTAAGTAAATAGTATCAATAACCACATCATCCTTTAAAAAGAGGACAAAGTTACTTTTTGGATTGATGACTTCTCCTCCAAAATAGGCTGTAAAATTATCATCTTTAAATTCTTTTTGACACCCGATAAAAGCATAAAGTGTTGCTACAAGACAGATAAAAGGTATTTTTTTTGAATAGGCAATCATTTGGTGGTATTAATTTGAAACAAATATATTTTTTCTACTGTTTACGGCTTGTTAATAGACAGTTAAAATAAACCTATATTTATTCTAAATAGGTCTGGCCAAAAAGTGCTTTATTTTTTCTACTTTTGCAACGTTTTTTAAAATACACAATCACATGTTGACAGTTTCAAATTTATCAGTTCAATTCGGCAAAAGAATTTTGTTTGATGAAGTAAATGTAACCTTTACCCAAGGCAATTGCTATGGAATAATTGGGGCAAATGGTGCAGGGAAATCTACGTTTATGAAAATTATTTCAGGAGAATTTGACCCTACTTCGGGAAGAGTTATTTTGGAACCCGGAAAAAGGATGTCTGTATTAAATCAGAATCACAACATGTTTGATGAGTATACGGTTTTAGAAACTGTAATGATGGGAAACAAAGTGTTGTATGATGTGAAACGGGAAATGGATGAATTGTACCTCAATTATACAGACGAGAATGCCGATAGAATCGGCGAATTGCAAGTTCAATTTGAAGAGATGAATGGTTGGAATGCAGATTCTGCTGCAGCTACATTACTGTCTAACTTAGGCATAACCGAAGATTTGCATTATTCTTTAATGGCTGATATGGATGGAAAATTAAAAGTGAGAGTCCTTTTGGCTCAGGCACTTTTTGGAAATCCCGACGTGTTGATTATGGATGAGCCAACGAACGATTTAGATTTTGAAACTATCGGTTGGTTAGAAAATTTCTTAGCCAATTATGAAAACACCGTTTTAGTGGTATCGCATGACCGTCACTTTTTAGATGCGGTTTGTACACATGTATCGGATATTGATTTTGGAAAAATAACGCATTATTCTGGGAATTATACTTTTTGGTACGAAAGTAGCCAGTTAGCGGCCAAACAAAGAGCACAACAAAACAAAAAAGCAGAAGAGAAAAAAGCAGAGCTAGAAGAATTTATTCGTCGTTTTAGTGCGAATGTGGCCAAATCAAAACAGGCAACTTCCCGTAAAAAAATGATTGAAAAATTAAATTTAGATGAGATTAAGCCGTCAAGTCGTCGCTATCCCGCCATTATTTTTGACCAAGAGCGTGAAGCGGGTGACCAAATATTAAATGTAGTGGGTTTAGGTGCTTCTGTTGAAGGGGAAGTTTTATTTAAAAATGTTGACTTGAACATGGCTAAAGGTGATAAAGTAGTTGTTTTTTCCAAAGATTCACGGGCAACATCTGCTTTTTATGAAATATTAAACGGTAATCAAAAGCCTGATGCAGGAACCTTTGATTGGGGTATCACAACGATTCAGTCTTACCTTCCGGGAGATAATCATTCCTTTTTTGAGAATGATTTAACCCTTGTGGATTGGTTGCGTCAGTGGGCAAAAACAGAAGAAGAACGCGATGAGGTTTATGTGCGTGGCTTTTTAGGAAAAATGATTTTCTCCGGAGAAGAAGCTTTGAAAACGGGTCGTGTTTTGTCAGGTGGAGAAAAAGTGCGTTGTATGATTTCCAGAATGATGATGCTTCGTGCTAATGTGTTGATGTTGGATGAACCTACCAATCATTTAGATTTGGAATCGATTCAGGCCTTTAACAACTCGTTGAAAAACTTCAAAGGGTCGGTTTTGTTCACCACCCATGACCACGAATTTGCTCAAACGGTTGCTAATCGTGTCTTGGAAATCACCCCTAATGGCGTAATTGATCGTTACATGACCTTTGATGAATATTTAGAAGATGACAAAGTGAAAGAGTTGAGAAAGAAAATGTATGCATAAGAATTTGAAATCCCGTTACGATGTATCGGGATTTTTTTAAACTCAAATCGTAAAAAAATTATATCTTTACACACCAAACACCACTATTATGAGTCAAAAAGTATTGCTCACTTCCAAAGAAGTCAATATCATTCTCCATCGTTTGGCTTGTCAATTGATTGAAAAACACCTTGATTTTTCGGACACAATTATAATTGGACTGCAACCACGAGGAGCTTTTCTAGCCAAGCGAATTGTGAAATTATTGCAGGAGGAATATCAGGTTAAAAATATTCAGTTCGGATTGCTTGATATTACTTTTTTTAGAGATGATTTTCGAAGAGGTGAAAAGACACTAGAAGCCAATAAAACCCATATTGATTTTATTGTGGAAGATAAAAAAGTCATTTTTATAGATGATGTGTTATATACCGGACGTAGTATTCGTTCTGCTCTCACCGCCATTCAATCTTTTGGTAGGCCAAGTGAAATAGAACTTTTGGTTCTAATTGACCGAAGATTTAGTCGGCATTTACCTATCCAACCTGATTACAGAGGGCGACAAGTAGATGCAATCAATAATGAAAAAGTAAAAGTATGTTGGGTTGAAAATGAAGGCGAAGATGCAGTATATTTAATTCCGACGATAACAACCAACCAACCAACAACCTGAAAAAATGTCTGAACTATCCGTCAATCATTTATTAGGAATCAAATATCTTCAACCGAAAGATATTGATTTGATTTTTGAAACTGCTGACCATTTTAAAGAAGTCATCAACAGACCTATAAAAAAGGTACCTTCATTACGCGATATTACCATTGCTAATATCTTTTTTGAAAACAGTACCCGAACTAAATTATCGTTTGAATTAGCTCAAAAAAGACTTTCTGCCGATGTTATTAGTTTTTCAGCTGCTCAATCTTCTGTTAAAAAAGGGGAGACGTTAATTGATACCGTAAATAATATTTTAGCCATGAAAGTGGATATGGTGGTGATGCGACATGCTCACCCCGGAGCCGCTTACTTCTTGTCTCAAAATGTAAAAGCGAGTATTGTTAATGCTGGAGATGGAGCTCATGAACACCCCACTCAAGCATTGTTAGACAGTTTTTCCATCCGGGAGAAATTAGGAGCAGTTGGAGGAAAGAAAGTGGTGATTGTAGGTGATATTCTTCATTCCAGAGTAGCGTTATCCAACATATTTGCTCTTCAAATGCAAGGAGCAGAAGTGAAAGTATGCGGACCAAAAACGTTGATTCCAAAACACATTGAAAGTTTAGGCGTTACGGTAGAACCCAATTTGCGAAAAGCCTTAGAATGGTGCGATGTTGCAAATATGTTAAGAGTGCAAAATGAACGGATGGACGTAAATTATTTTCCTTCAACCCGAGAATATGCTCAACAATATGGTGTAGATAAAGCACTTTTAGATTCGCTGAACAAAGAAATAGTAATTATGCATCCGGGCCCAATTAATCGTGGCGTTGAAATCACCAGTGATGTGGCTGATTCAAAACAATCGGTTATTTTAGAACAGGTTGAAAACGGAGTAGCCATCAGAATGGCAGTTATTTATCTTTTAGCTTCTAAAATTAAATAAAATTCACTAACTTAGAACCTGAGTTCCTTATTACCTTAGAATCTTTACAAATGAAAGTTGATCAAAAAGGACATACGACCATTCTTAAAAACACCCAAGGTGATTGTCTTTCCTTTATGGAAAAAATCAACAACCAGTACAATGTCTTTAAAAATCAAAACCTGATTTTAGATTTAACTTTTGACAAAACTATATCCTTATCTGATATCAAACTATTCAGTGATATATCTAAATTGCATAAGAAAGGTAAAAAATCATTTGTTTTGGTTGTAGACAATGTGGATATTGACAAATTACCCTTAAAAATGACTGTTGTTCCAACACTTATGGAAGCTCATGACATCATTGAAATGGAGGAAATTGAGCGGGATTTAGGATTTTGACAGCTAACTGACAACTTCCTCATGAAACTAACCATTCTAGGCTGTTATGCCGCTACCCCTCGAACCATTACTAATCCAACTGCTCAGGTTTTAGAAATAAAAAACCGCATGTTTTTAATTGATTGTGGTGAAGGAACACAAGTTCAATTGCGGAAAAACAAAATTAAGTTTTCTAAAATTAATCATATTTTCATTTCCCATTTACACGGCGATCATTTTTTTGGATTGGTTGGATTGATTTCCACTTTTATGTTGCTTAATCGGGAGAGCGATTTACATGTTTATGGTCCGAAAGGCATCAAAGAAATTATTTTACTGCAATTGCGTTACGGAAATTCTTTTACCGGTTATAATTTGTTTTTTCATGAACTGCAATCAAAAGAAAGTGTTGTGCTGTTTGAAGATGAAAAGGTAATAGTAAAAAACATTCCACTGAATCACCGTATTTATACCAATGGTTTTTTATTTCAGGAAAAAAACAGGGAACGTAAACTCAATATTGATAAAATTCAGAACCTCGAAATTGATGTTGTCTATTATCAAAAAATCAAATATGGAGGAGATATTACCTTAGCAAATGGCCAAGTAATTCCGAATTCAGCTATCACTTTTGAGCCTGAGCATGAAAAAACTTATGCCTTTTGTTCAGATACCGTTTATGATGAACAATTAATTCCTTTTATTGAAGGGGTCGATGTTTTATATCACGAAAGTACATTCTTGGAAAATGAAATGCATTTGGCAGAAAAAACGAAGCATTCCACTGCCAAACAAGCGGCTACAATGGCTTTAAAAGCTAACGTGAAACAACTTGTGCTCGGACACTATTCGACGCGTTACGAGTCTATAGCACTATTTAAAGAAGAAGCCGAATCAATTTTTCCTCATGTCCTTTTAGCGGATGACGGTAAAGAGTTTGAGTTTTAGGCATCAGTTGTCAGTTGTTTATTTTTATATTTCTGAAATTTTAAAAATCTGTGCTCTAATACCAGCACAATTTAAATATTGTTAGCAAAAACGAATTCCTCAAATCCATTATAGCAAAGCAATCAAATCAGGTAAATTTATCATATCCATATAAATTCGTGTGTTGTTAATCAAAAGAACATGTTTATCCCATTCGAGTCTTCACCACTTTTCTATTTATTCGTACCTTAGCGACTCAGTACAATTAGCACCTTTTAAAAATGAAAGATCTTAGCAATTACAGAAAGTCATACGAAAAAAGTGAACTTTTAGAAACTACTATTCCGGAAGATCCCATCAAT
Source organism: Flavobacterium sp. (assembly GCF_013822155.1). GTDB lineage: Bacteria > Bacteroidota > Bacteroidia > Flavobacteriales > Flavobacteriaceae > Flavobacterium. The sequence continues at coordinate 28,215 of NZ_PNJW01000024.1, read as the reverse complement.
TTATTTCACCGTTGGTTTTATGAAACAGAGGAACAAAGTGATACGGAAGAAGTCAATGCGATGACAGTATCTACCATTGGGTTAGACGGATTTCCGAAAGCAAGGGTAGTACTGCTTAAAAAATTTTATGAAGAAGGATTTGTTTTCTACACAAATTATGAATCTGAAAAAGGAAAAGCAATTGAAGCAAATCCGAATATTTGTCTTTCTTTCTTTTGGCATTCTATGGAAAGACAAGTTATTATTAAAGGAATAGCTGAAAAAACAACTTCTTCTGTTTCAGATGGTTATTTTGATACAAGACCGGATGGCAGTAAATTAGGAGCCATTGTTTCCAATCAAAGTAGGGTAATTGCTTCCAGAACTGTTTTAGAAGAGAAACTGAAAGAGTTGGAACAACAATTTCAAGGGAAAGAAATTCCTCGACCGGCTTTTTGGGGAGGCTTTTTAGTTCGCCCAATAGAAGTTGAGTTTTGGCAGGGTCGTCCAAATCGTCTTCATGACAGAATTAGGTATCAACTTCAAGAGGACTATTTCTGGAAAATTGAAAGATTAGCACCTTAATATGTAAGAAAAAACATTTTTAAATAAAAAAAAAGCGTATTTCATCGATTTTATTTGGCACTTTAACGACATAGTAGTAATATTGACTCATCAAACAAAATGAAACGTTCTTATTACTGAAGCACAAAGATATTTGCTCCACATCTACTTTACAGCTTTAAAAAGATTAAACTAACATAAAGGTATTTGCCCCACATCTACTTTTAAAACTTAACCTACTACTATGAAAGCAAAAATGTTTAGAGCATTGTTGCCGATTGCAATCGTGTTCACTATGATTTCTTGTTCAACTTCTGAAACAGAAGATGCAGCAGCTCCAATCGTTGAGAATTTTTCTTATACTGACGTTGAATTAGACCTTATGTCTAAAATCAATGAGCACAGAGCTAGTGTTGGGTTAAATACTTTACAACCTATCAATCACATTTCTTTTAAATCGGCTGAACATAATGACTACATGATTTCGAATGATGTAGTTGGTCATCAACAGTTTGAGCAAAGAGCGAACAACATCAAACAAGTGTTAGGAGCTTTAAAAGTGAGTGAAAATGTAGCTTACAATTATCAGTCTAATGCCGGTGTTTTAAACGCTTGGTTATTAAGTGATGGTCACAAAGAAAATATCGAAGGAGAATATACTCACTTTGGTATTTCAATCAAAACAAATCCTGCAACCGGAAAAAAATACTACACCAACATTTTTATGAAAAGGTAATTTTGCCCCGAATTTACCTTAACCTAAGAAGAACCATTCGTTATCGAGTGGTTTTTTTTATGGTTAATTTATAAATGTTTGATTTCAATTCTTCCGAGTCTTTATCTTCGCAAAGTAAAAATTCCAAAGAATTGCAATTTTTTTTGTAAAGTGTGATGCCTTCAAATTTATGGACATCAGAAATTTTCTCAGTATATTCAACTTTCAACTTTTCAGGAGAAAGTCTGCCAATAATCGTCCCAGTTACTTCGCCATCTAAATAAGTTGACTCCGATTTTTCGGCAGCAGCCAAAAAGTAGATTTGATTATCCACCAAAACTGCATCGGTAAATGTAGCTTTGACACCTTTTAATTCGGGCAATTCAATCGGATGATAGCTTGTTTCATTGGTGTTGTCATCTAATATGAAAACACCGTTTTGTGCTTTAGGACCGTTGCCTCGTTGAAAGAAAAAAGTTTTTTGATTGTAAAAAATAACGCCTTCTATGTTGTAATCTTCCGCAGAAATGTCAAACTTTTTTTGTAAACTTTCATGTTGCGATTGGATGTTTCGCTCCGTTATTTTACCTGTTTTTAAATCATAGGTAAAAAGCTGGTTTCTTTTGGAACCTGAACCTGACCCAAATAGACGCAATTGATTTTTTACTAAAGTAATTGATTCAAAATCAGGTTTGTTTTTTTTGTCAATTGATTTTGCCGCATCAGCGACTAATTCAATTAAAGTTAAATTCTTAGACGAAAAATTATATTGGTACAAATAGGTACTATTGTCTTGAATCAAGAATAATTTATCTTCCGTATAAACCAATCCCGAAGCTGATCCGATATTCATAAGTATTAAAAAAACTTCTAACTGAAATTTCTCCATGATTTTTTGTATTTTGGTGTAAAATTAAACAATCTAATTCTTATCACATGAAAAATATAAAACCTGAACAATTTCGAGTCGATTCAACTATAAGTTTAGCGAAGGCTCCCACTTTTTTAGATATTGAAACTTCCGAAAAAAAGAAAGAAAAAATTCTGCAAAAAACCCGTGAAAAATTGAGCAAACTACAAGATATGATGTATGCTCATAATCGATATGGTGTATTAATTTGTTTGCAAGGTATGGATACGGCAGGAAAAGACAGTTTGATTCGTGAAGTTTTTAAGGAGTTTAATGCCCGTGGCGTGGTTGTTCATAGTTTTAAAACACCAAATTCTTCTGAATTAGAACATGATTTTTTATGGCGACATTATTTGGCTTTACCTGAAAAAGGGAAATTTGCTGTTTTCAATCGTACACATTATGAAAACGTATTGGTCACACGTGTTCATCCAGAATATATTATGAACGAAAATATTCCAGGTATTGAAAAGGTAGAGGATATTACGCCTGAATTTTGGGAAAATCGTTTTGAAAGTATCAATGCCTTTGAAAAGCATGTGGCTTCAAACGGCGTCATTATTCTCAAGTTTTTTCTTCATTTGAGTAAGGAAGAACAGCGTCAACGACTCATGAGACGTTTAGAAACTGAAAAACATAATTGGAAATTTTCTCCCGGCGATTTAAAAGAAAGAGCATTGTGGAATGACTATACTACCAATTATGAGGAAGCCATCAATAAAACTTCAAAGCCCCACGCTCCTTGGTATATAGTGCCGGCAGATAATAAAGAAACTGCTAGATATATTGTTGCGAAAACCATATTGGATGAACTTGAAAAATATACGGATATCAAAGAACCGGAAATGGATGATAAAGTGAGAGAAAATATAGCCTTGTATCGAGAGTTTTTAAAAGTGGAGGGTTAATTTACTGATTTACTAAAAGTGTTTTTACTTTATTTAAACATAAAATGTGCTATATATACTGATAAAAGATAGCTATAAAAATCATACTTTTGCCATCGTTATAAAATAATGATGACACTCAAAACTTACACACAAGAATTTGGTTATAATCTGCGATTAGCCTATCCTATCATCATCGGAATGTTAGGGCATACTGTTGTGGGGATTGTTGATAATGCGATGGTGGGACAGTTGGGACCCAAAGAATTGGCGGCAGTTTCACTTGGGAATAGTTTTATTTTTATAGCCATGTCATTGGGAATTGGTTTTTCTACTGCCATAACCCCTATTGTTGCTGAAGCGGATGGTGAAAAATCAATCGAAAAGGGCAGAGGAGCCTTTCATAACGGCCTGTTTTTATGTACGTTGCTTGGGGTGATTTTGTTTTTACTCATCTTTTTTGCCAAACCATTAATTGCTTTTATGGGTCAACCCGCAGAAGTAGTAGAATTGGCAAAACCTTATTTAGATATCGTAGCTTTTTCATTGATTCCATTGATTATGTTTCAAGCTTATAAACAATTTGCTGATGGAAAAAGTGAAACCAAATATTCCATGTGGGCGACGATTATTGGAAATATTGTCAACGTAATTATCAATTATTTTTTAATCTTCGGAATTTGGATTTTTCCTGCTATGGGAATCGTTGGAGCAGCTATTGGCACAATTACCGCACGTATTGTCATGTTGGCTTTTATGCATTATGTGATGGTGAAAAAACCTAAATTCCATCCCTATTTTGAAAAATTCAGTTGGGAGGAAATTTCGAAGTCAACTATTAAAAAAATTGTCAATTTAGGAACTCCATCCGCATTGCAAATGTTTTTTGAAGTGGCGTTGTTTACCGGGGCAATTTGGCTCTGCGGAATGATTGGAACTACGAGTCAAGCGGCTAATCAAATAGCATTGAGCTTGGCTTCTTTAACGTTTATGTTTGCGATGGGACTGAGTGTAACAGCGATGATTCGCGTGGGAAATCAAAAAGGATTACAGGATTATAAAAAATTGCGAATTGTTGCAGTATCCATCTTTCTATTAGCTACTTTGTTGGAAATAGTTTTTGCATTACTGTTTATTATTTTCCATAAAGTACTTCCAATTCCTTTTTTAAATTTGGAACAAACGATGCATTTACAAGATAATTTGGAAGTAGTAGCCATTGCTTCACAATTATTGATTGTAGCCGCTTTGTTTCAAATATCAGACGGATTGCAAGTGGTAGTTTTGGGAGCTTTGAGAGGTTTACAAGATGTAAAAATTCCCATGTATATTACTTTTGTTGCCTATTGGGTGATTGGTTTTCCAATTTCAATTTACTTGGGATTGTATACAGAACTTAAAGCCATTGGGGTTTGGATTGGATTGTTAGCCGGCTTGTCAACTGCAGCTGTGTTTTTATTCTATCGTTTCAATACCTTAACAAAAAAATTAATTATTCAAAATAAGTAAGCATGGAACTTAAACCTAAATTTGGATTAGATCAATTGCTTTTTGGGATGAAGCAAAAAGATGTTGAAAGTTTATTTGGAAAGGCAGATTCAGTTTTTAAAGATGAAGATGATAATCAGATTTTATTGTATAATGCTTTAAAAGCCCGTTTAACTTTTTATCAAGAAGAAGATTTCAGATTGGGTTATATCATTATATCAAATCCTGAAATACGTTTGTTTAATCAAAAAGTGATTGGTCAAGACTTAATTGAAGTGAAATCTTTTTTGGAAAAAAAAGGGTTTACATTATCTGAAGAGGAAGTATTTGATAGTGTGACCAATTACTTCAATGAAGAGAATTGGATAATTTTACAAGCTGAATTTGGTCAAGTGATAAAAGTTGAAATGGGTGCAATCATTAAAAATCAAGATGAATTTGACTGGAAATTCAAAGCATAAAAAAACCGAAACTTTTCGGGTTTCGGTTTTTAAATAGAAATTATTTAATTTCGATTAGTTCCGTATTAAAAATCAAAGTTGCTTTTTCAGGAATAACCGGAGGTCTTCCACTTTCTCCGTAAGCTAACCAATAAGGAATAATCAGTTTAACTTTTGCTCCTTTATTTAACAACGCAATTCCTTCTTCCCAACCCGGAATTACACGACCTTGTCCTAATACAAATTCAATAGGTTGATTTCTTTCATAAGAACTGTCAAATTGTTTGCCATTATCTAATTCGCCAATATAATGTACGGATACATTATTACCTGCTTTTGCATTTTCACCGGTTCCTGTTTTTTCAATTATATAAGCTAATCCTGAAGGTGAAATTTTTGCTTTAGGAAATGTTTTTTTAACGTATTCGTTAAATTTTATTTTTTCAACTTTTAATGCTTCTTCTTTTTTCTTTTGCTTTTCTATTTCAGCAGCTAATCTACCTTGAAAAACTTTTGGAGCATCAAATTTTTTAGCGGCATCTCCTACGCGAATGATAGTTACTTTGTCCATCATATCGTTTTGGGCAATAGCATTCACTACATCTTGACCTTCTATAACTTTTCCAAAAACAGTGTGTTTTCCATCTAAATGTGGAGTAGCTACATGGGTGATAAAAAACTGTGAACCATTCGTTCCAGGGCCTGCATTTGCCATAGATAATATACCGGGGCTATTGTGTTTTAAATCGGTAATTTCATCTGCGAATTTGTACCCTGGGTTACCGCTTCCGGTTCCGGTTGGATCTCCCCCTTGAATCATGAAATTGGCAATAACACGGTGAAATTTAAGTCCGTTGAAAAAAGGTTTTCCTTTTAAATTGGCATCAGTTACTTCCATGTTTGTTCCTTCTGCCAATGAAACAAAATTTGCTACTGTGATGGGTGTTTTTTCAAACTCTAATTTTAAAAGGATTTTACCTTTTATAGTTTGAATTTCTGCGTATAAACCATTTTCAGTTTGAGCAAGGGTTGACAAACTAATGGATAGAATGAAAATTGAAATTATTTTTTTCATGTTTTGTTAATTTTATAATTATTGTTTAGGTAATTCTTCTAATAGTTCGATTTCAAAAATTAAATTTGAATTTGGAGGTATAATTCCGCCAGCACCTGCTTCACCATAACCTAATTGAGAAGGTATGAATAAAATAGCCTTATCCCCAAAGTTTAATTTTTCTAATCCTTCTAAAAATCCCGGAATTAAACCAGTTTTATTACCGTATTGAAATGGAAATGGGGTATAGGCTTTAGCATCGGCTCTATTTTGATCAAATTTTCCAAAAGCTTTTGAAACATCTTCTTTACTACTGTCAAAAAGTTCTCCGCTTTCAAAAAACCCGGCGTAGTGAACATATACAGTGGAACCATTTGCAGGTTTTTTTCCTTTTCCTTTTTCATAAATAGCATACTGTAATCCGGAAGCTGATTTTTGAGCTGCTTTTTTCTGGGTTTCGAAGAAGGCTAATTTTGTATCTATAACTTCTTTGAATTCAGCCAGAAAAGCCTCTTTTTTGATGGCCTCTTCCGCTTCCATTTTTTTTCTGTTTTCTGCTTCTGTTTTCAATCGGTCATCAAATACTTTCACAGCATCAAACTTTTTAGCTGCTTCACCGTTTCTAACGATAATTATACTCTCAATTACATCATCTTTTGCAATAGCATTCACTACTTCCTGACCTTCTTTTACTTTACCAAAAACGGTATGTCTACCATCTAAAAACTTTGTTTCAACATGGGTTATAAAAAATTGTGAACCATTCGTTCCGGGACCTGCATTTGCCATCGATAAAGTACCTGGACCTTCGTGTGATAAATCGGTTATTTCATCCATAAAATTATAACCCGGTCCGCCGGTTCCGTCTCCATTTGGATCACCACCTTGAATCATAAAATTAGCTTCCACGCGATGAAATTTTAAACCATCATAAAAAGGGACTCCCTTTTTTGATTCTAAAGTTACATGCTTATTGGTTCCTTCGGCTAACAATATAAAGTTTGCTACGGTTATAGGTGTTTTATTATATTCTAAGGATACAATTATCTCCCCTTTACCGGTTTTTATGACACCAAAAATACCGTCTCCTAAACGGTCATAGTTCTCTCCACAAGAAACTAGAAGAAGAGAAGTCAAACTTAAAAATAGAAATACAATTTTTTTCATTTTTTAAAATAGTTATTGATTTGAGCTGTTATTATTATTATTATTATTATCACTTTCTTTTTTAAAATCCGTTAAGGTAACGGTACAAATAATCGGGACATTTGAACCAATTCTGTTTTTATCACCCAAATAGCCATAAGCGATGTGAGAGGGAAACAGAAAAGACACTTTTTCATTTTTTCGCATTAATTTTATACCATCACGCAGGCCAATCATTATTTCTTGTTTATCGACCAAATAATTTTGAGGTCTGAGCTCTAATGCAGTATAAATAATGTTTCCTTTTAAATCAAAAATTTCATAGTCAAAAAAAGCAACATCCCCACGTTTAGGTCGCAAAGTATCTTTTTGGTTTTGTATTTCATACGTATACCAATATCCTTTTTCAGAAGCAAGATATTTTTTTTCAGGATTACTTTTAATGATGGAATCAATTGCTTTTTCTTCGGCTACAATCAATTTTTTATTTCTAACAATTGACTCTTTCATAAAACTACCTGACGATTTATAAACGGGCTTTCTTGCTTCCGGTTCTTTGCAACCGTAAGCGAATAGCATGCCAAAAAATATAAGGAATTTAAAATAGTTAAGTTTCATTTAGAATTTTAAATTAGGGTTGTTTTTTACAATTTGTTCAAAATTACTAATGGTTTCCTTCATCGAAACTAATGATTTTCCACCGGCTGCATTGATGTGACCGCCACCGTGAAAATGTTCCCGAGCTAGTTGATTTACGTCAAAATCACCGATGGAACGGAGCGAAATTTTAATAATTCCTTCTTCTTTATTTTCGATAAAAATGGCTGCAAAGATAATGTCTTTGATTGATAATCCATAATTTACAATTCCTTCCGTATCTCCTTTTTTAAAGTGATAGCGATCAAGTTCTTCTTGTGTTAAAGTAATATAAGCTGTTTTTTGAGCTTTCAAAAGTTTCATGTTTTGAAGAGCTTTACCTAATAATTGTAAGCTTTCGAATGAATTGTTGTTGAACAACAAATTGTGAATTTCACTATTATCAATTCCTAAATCAATTAAATGAGCAACCGTTCGGTGAGTTTTTCCTGTTGTTTTTGGGAATTTAAAAGAGCCGGAATCTGTTACAATTCCTGCATATAAACAAGTTGCGATGGTTTTATCTATTAATTCTAAACCATTTAAATCCGCAATAAAATCATAAACCATTTCACAGGTTGAACCATAAGTTGTGTCAGAAAAGGTTACTTCCGCATATGAATCGGGGGCTTGGTGATGATCTATCATGATAAATGGAGCTTTGAGTGTAGTCAAATCATGTTCCATTTCTCCAGTTCTATGAAGAGCATTAAAATCTAAAGTAAAAATCAATTCTGCTTGTTCTAAAACTGCTTTTGTACCTACTTTATCTTTTTCATAAATCAAAACGGTCTCTGAACCCGGCATCCAAGCTAAAAAATCAGGAAATTCATTAGGGGAAATAAGTATAGGTTGGTGATTTAGTTTTTTCAGAAAATGGTATAAAGCTAAGGTTGAACCCATGGCGTCACCATCAGGATTTCGATGTGGTAAAATGACGATTTTTTTAGAACTCGTCAATAGCATTTTTGCTGTTTCAATTTGAATTTCTGTCATAGTTTGCGAAGTTACATTTTTTTAGCAAAAGGTTCTCATTTCGCTAAAAAAAGTCCAAGCCAAACCGCTAATAATCCTGTGACAATTCATAAAACAAAATATTATTAGGCTAAAAAAGAATGTTGGTTTTTGAAAAGGCTTATATTTTCATATTCAGAAGTTGAAAAAGTAGGGTAGTTACCATATAAACCGTTAAGTAAATAAAGAAGAAGCATAGTAAAACTAACTTCCGATGATAACTTCTAAAAAATTAATAGAAAAGTTTTTATCATTTGAAATTTAATTTCATCATTAAAAATAGTTAAAATAAAATAGGAGGGCATAAAAAAACCTTCTCAAAATGAGAAGGTTTTTACTGTGAAAAATGAATAGATTAATTCACTAGTATTTTTTTTGTAATAGATTGATTTTCGGAAGATACTTTAATAAAATAAAATCCGGAAGGTAAATTTTCAACCGTATAGATATTATTAGTCTGAGTTGGTTTTTGAATTTGTTGCATCAATTGACCATTGATATTGATTAATTGAATTTCGTCCAGTTCCATTTCAGAATCTATATTAATTCTTCTGTCATTGGTTGGATTTGGATAAATTGAAATGGTAGCCAATGTCTCAAAATTTGTTGTAGAAAGGGCTTGACTCCAAATTTGTTGAACATATTCCGGATGATCAATATAAGGGTTTCTGTTTCCTTGATAAATATACGCATTATCATTACGGTCAATTTCAAACTGGCTTACAGGGTCTGAATTATGCCAATCTACTAGCATTTGTAAAAAAGGTAATTTGAATACTTGATTTTCAGTTCCATTAAACATTGGAAAGGAATAATTGTCTACTTGCGTTTCATAGCGAGTGGCAAAATAGAATAATATCCGGGCAATATCTCCTTTAAATTCATCGATAGGTTCGAACGCTTTTCCGGAATATTCGGTAACTGATATGTCACCAAGTTTGGAACCATTTGTTGAAGTCCATGTTGGATTAGCAACAATACCAAAAGGATAATTGCTTCTTCGGTTGTTTACATATCCATCTGTTGGAATAAGTTGATGAATGTCGCCAACCATCGGCATTTGTGAGTTATAAGTGCTTTGTGGAACTATATGTTCACCGTTATAACAATCTGATTCACCTTGATAACTACCACATTTGTCGTTGGCATAATAACTATAGTTGTAGGCATCTGTCGCATTGGGTTTTTCAGAATACATATCTAAAATAGAACCATCATCTTCATAATAATGATCCACATCGGTAGTTTTAAATCCTTTTATATCCGTGAAAAGATTGTCATACGAATTACCATCATGTCCATTAGTAATTATTGTTTTCAATTTTGTTTTTAAAGTATAACCTGTAAAACCAATCGCATTATCATAATATCCGGGGGGAATTGTTTCTATTGAATTTTGAGCAAAAATAAGTGATGAAAATAGGTACACCACGATGTAAATTTTTTTCATTATAATTTAATTTGAGGTATTTTTTTTTAAATAAAGTAACTAATTTACAATCACTTTTTTAGTAATAGATTGATTTTTAGAAGATATTTTTATAAAATAAAATCCGGGAGGTAAATTTTCAATCGTATACGTATTATTAGTTCGAGTTGGTTTTTGAATTTGTTGCATCAATTGACCATTGATATTGATTAATTGAATTTCATCCACTTCCATTTCAGAATCTATATTAATTCTTCTGTCATTGGTTGGATTTGGATAAAGGCTAAACTCAAAAGCAACCATTTGTGTAGTTGATAAAGTTCCCCAAATATCTTGAGCAGGGAGTCCTCCCCAAATTTTTGTAGCTAAATAAGGATTATCAATAAATGGATTTCTGTTTCCTTGACCGTATGTATTATTTGCATTAGTCAAGTAGTTATTTCTATTTATTTCAGTTTGTGAAACAGGATCTTCCGCATTCCAAGTTAAAAATAAATCAATCATATCATCACCGGCATCTGCATTGGCTCCAACTCCAATATTTGAAGGCAAGCATTGATTCCCATAATGAAGATACATATACATAATGATTCGGGCTACATCACCTTTCCATTCATCACCGGGATACCAATTTGCACCGACAACAGTAGAATTTCCTGAGCCAGTAGCAAATTTTCTGTTAGCTCGCGTGCCATTGCGTTGTACATCACAAGCACGAAGCATGTGAGCATCAGCTCCGGGACCACTTTGACCTAAGTCAGGTGTTCCAACAGATTGAGCATAAACGTGTTCTCGGTTCCATTGACCGTTACTGCCACCATTATCATTTTTATTTCTGCTTAAGTCGTTGGTTACATCACCATCGGAACCATTTTCCCAACCGTATACTAACAATAAATTTGCAGAATTAGAAGGATCTAAATCAGTAATTTTTAAAGCATTCCAAACTTGAGAATAACTAAGTTCTTTGGTGTGAGTAGTAATTATCAGTTGAGCCAATTGATTTTTGAGCGGTTGACCGTTTAAACTAAAGTTAATTCCATTGTAATATGCTTGCTGAGAAAACCCAAGCGTTACAACTAATAACAATAAAATAGAGTAGATTTTTTTCATGTAATTATTCGTTTTTACGTTCTAATAAGGCCATATAAAACCCATCAAAACCAGATTCGGAGGCTAGAATTTTTTTATCTTGTACAAAGGTAAAGTTTTTACCGTTTTCAGTAGTTAAGAAACGCTTAATTTGTTCTTGGTTTTCAGAGGGTAGGATAGAACAGGTAGCATAAACCATTTTTCCACCCGGTTTTACAATTCTGGAATAACTTTCTAAAACTTCTGCTTGTACTTTACGGATATTGTCTATGAATTCCGGTTGTAGTTTCCATTTGCTATCGGGATTTCTTTTTAAAACACCTAAACCACTACAAGGAGCATCGATTAATACACGATCAGCTTTTTCGTATAGTTTTTTAATTACTTTCGTAGAATCAATAATACGGTATTCAATATTGAAAGCCCCATTTCGTTTTGCACGAAGTTTTAATTGTTTTAATTTACTTTCGTATAAGTCCATTGCTATTAACAACCCTTTGTTTTCCATTAAGGATGCCATATGCAAGGTTTTTCCACCTGCACCGGCACAAGTGTCAACTACTTTCATTCCGGGTTTTACATCTAAAAAGGCAGCTACGAGTTGTGAATTTGCATCTTGTACTTCAAATAATCCCTCTTTAAAAGCATCGGTTAAAAAAACATTTGCTCGCTCTTTCAAGACTAAGGCATCTGCTTGTTTTTCAAGGTAATCTGTTTCGATGTTTAAATCCATCAAGATTGCACGCAATTTTTGTTTTGTTGTTTTTAAGGTATTTACTCTTAAAATAACTTGAGCTTGTTGGTTTTGAGCAGCAATTTCTTTCGACCAAAGTTCTTCTCCTAATTCTTTTACACCCATTTCATCCATCCAATCAGGAATAGATTCACGGTATTTTCTTATTTTGGATAATTCATCAAAACGACCTTTGATTTTGCGTTGCGGAGTTCCTTCCAATTGTCTCCAATCAGGTATTGGGTAGCCTCTTAAAACGGCCCAAGCGGCGAACATTCTCCATAAATCATCACGGTCATAAGGTTCTTTTACTTCAGCAATTTCGCCATATAATCGTTTCCATCGAACAATTTCATAGATGGTTTCAGCCACAAATTTTCTATCTGAACTTCCCCAACGTTTGTCTTTTTTTAATGCTCTAGCGACCACTTTATCGGCATATTCACCTTCGTTAAATATGGCATTCAAGGAATCGATCGTAGTGTAAACTAAATTTCTGTGTAATCTCATTTCAATAAAATAGCCTGCAAAGGTACTATTAATTATGAGTCAGTTAACTAATAAACGTTAAAAATTCAAAACCCGACGGAAAAATCCAATCGGGTTTTGAGAAAAACAAGTGTTGTTTGCTTTTGAGTTATGCTAATACATTTTCTAAGCTTGGACCGGCATAAACCAATTTTTTACCTTCTTCTGTATCAGTATATTGTTCAAAGTTTTTGATATAGCGTGAAGCTAAATCTTTGGCTTTCACTTCCCATTCTTCTTCTGATTTATAAGTGTCTCTTGGATCAAGAATACCTTTACTTACATTTGGTAATGATGTTGGAACAGTTAAATTCAAGAAAGGAATGTGTTTTGTTTCCATTTGATCAATCTCACCACTTAAAATGGCATCAATAATGGCACGTGTATCTTTCAATGAAATTCTTTTTCCGGTACCATTCCAACCGGTATTAACTAAATATGCTTTTGCTCCGTGCTCTTTCATTTTTCCAATTAATGTTTTAGAATACATGGTTGGATGTAAAGTTAAAAACGCTTCACCGAAAGCAGGTGAGAATGAAGGTTCAGGTGCAGTAATTCCTCTTTCTGTTCCTGCCAACTTAGAGGTGTAACCACATAAGAAATGGTATTGAGCTTGGTCATCATTTAAAATAGACACTGGAGGTAGCACACCAAATGCATCAGCAGAAAGGTAAATTATTTTTTTAGCATGACCTGCTTTTGACGGTAATACAATTTTATTGATGTGGTAAATTGGGTATGAAACTCTAGAGTTTTCAGTAATTGAATGGTCATAATAATCGACTTCACCATATTCATTTACCACTACATTTTCTAATAAGGCATCCCGTTTGATTGCTCTCCAAATATCCGGTTCATTTTCTTCGCTTAAGTCGATTACTTTGGCATAACAACCTCCTTCAAAGTTGAAAACCCCATTGTTGTCCCAACCATGTTCATCATCACCAATTAGATAACGTTTTGGATCGGCAGAAAGTGTTGTTTTTCCTGTACCTGATAATCCAAAGAAAACAGCTACATCTCCTTTTTCTCCTACATTAGCAGAACAATGCATTGAAGCCATTCCTTTTAAAGGAAGGTAGTAATTCATCATGGCAAACATTCCTTTTTTCATTTCACCACCGTACCAAGTACCACCAATAATTTGGATTTTTTCAGTTAAATTGAAAACTACAAAGTTTTCAGAATTTAAGCCTTGTTCTTTCCAATTTGGGTTAGTTGTTTTAGAACCATTCATCACAATAAAATCAGGTTCACCAAAATTTTCTAGTTCATAAATGGAAGGACGAATAAACATATTGGTTACAAAATGAGCTTGCCAAGCCACTTCCATTACAAAACGAACTTTTAAACGAGTGTCTGGATTGGTTCCACAAAATGCATCCACCACATATATTTTTTTAGAGATGGAAAGTTGTTTTAAAACTAATGATTTTAAATCTTTCCAAATTTCATTTGTAGTTGGAAAGTTAACTTTCCCATCCCAGCAAATGGTATTTTCAGTAATTTCATCTTTAACAATATATCTGTCTTTAGGAGAACGGCCTGTAAAAACTCCAGTTTTTACTGCTACAGCTCCAGTATCTGTTAAGGCTCCTTTTTCATATCCTTTTCTCATGTGAGAAGTTTCGGCTTGAAATAATTCTTCATAAGAAGGATTGTAAACAACTTCGTGGTAACCTGTGATTCCCAAATCGTGAAGCTCTTGAATGACTTTGATATTTTTCATGGTACTAAAATTTATTTATTTAACGTCTATTTTTTATTTGATTATAACTTAAAATCTTATACTCCAAAGGTCACTAAATTTACCTCCAATAAAGATGATAAATGTCATGAAAATGAGAAATCTACGAAAACGATTTCATTGCTTTGTGTTGATTTATAAGTGGTTACGAATGAGTAACTTTCGAATTTTATTATTTGAAAAAGTTTACTAAAGCAATTCTTAAAAGTACCAAAAACATTCGTAATTTTGCAGTCGTTTAACTGATATTTAACTACTAAATAAAAATATATATGAGTCAATTTGATGTTGCTATCATCGGTTCCGGTCCAGGAGGTTATGTGGCTGCCATTCGTTGTGCACAATTAGGATTTAAAACGGCTATTATCGAAAAATATTCGGTTTTAGGCGGTACTTGTTTAAATGTGGGTTGTATCCCTTCTAAAGCTTTACTTTCTTCTTCTCATCATTACCACGATGCTGTGGCTCATTTTGAAGAGCACGGTATCGAAGTGGGTAAAGTGAAAGTAAATCTGGAAAAAATGATTGCCCGAAAACAAGCTGTGGTTGACCAAACAACGGGTGGAATCAAGTTTTTGATGGATAAAAATAAGATTACTGTTTTTGAAGGAGTGGGTTCGTTTGAAGATGCAACCCATGTAAAAGTGACAAAAAATGATGGTTCTTCGGAGACCATTGAAGCTAACTATTCAATCATTGCAACAGGTTCAAAACCTTCTTCGTTGCCATTCATAAAATTAGACAAAGAAAAAGTTATCACTTCAACTGAAGCGTTGAAATTACCTGAAATTCCTAAACATCTAGTCATTATTGGTGGAGGTGTAATCGGAATCGAATTAGGGCAAGTGTACCTTCGTTTGGGTGCACAAGTTTCTGTAGTAGAATTTATGGACCGAATTATTCCGGGAATGGATGCTTCTTTGTCGAAAGAATTAACCAAAGTGTTGAAAAAACAAGGAATGAAATTCTATACTTCACATAAAGTTAAATCGGTTAACCGCAAAGGAAAAATTGTAACTGTTGAAGCCGAAACTCCAAAAGGAGAAATTTTATCGTTAGAAGGAGATTATTGTTTGGTTTCTGTTGGAAGAAGACCTTATACGGATGGTTTACATGCCGAAAAAGCTGGAGTAAAAGTAACCGATAAAGGTCAGATTGAAGTAAACAATCATTTGCAAACAACAGCCGCAAATATTTATGCTATTGGCGATGTAGTTCGTGGAGCCATGCTAGCTCACAAAGCGGAAGAAGAAGGAGTATTGGTTGCCGAAATTTTAGCCGGACAAAAACCGCACATTGATTATAATTTAATTCCGGGTGTGGTATACACTTGGCCGGAAGTTGCCGCTGTTGGAAAAACAGAAGAGCAATTAAAAGAAGAAGGAGTAGCCTTCAAATCGGGAAGTTTCCCATTTAAAGCTTTAGGAAGAGCAAGAGCCGGCGGTGATACGGACGGATTTGTGAAAATATTAGCTGATGCGAAAACCGATGAAGTGCTAGGCGTTCACATGATTGGCCCACGTTGTGCCGATTTAATTGCCGAAGCAGTAACTGCAATGGAATTTAGAGCCAGTGCCGAAGATATTTCAAGAATGAGTCACGCTCATCCAACTTTTGCTGAAGCGGTAAAAGAAGCGGCTTTGGCTGCAACAGAAAACCGTGCGTTGCATGTGTAAAATATAATTCAACGTTTTATTTTAAACCCCGTCAACATTCAAAACTCTGACGGGGTTTTCTTTTAGAGTCATTTTATTTAAGGTTTGTAACAATAAAATTCTTCCTTACCTTTACAAAAAAAAATAGCCATGTCTACCCTCTTAGCCTTTGCCGGAAGTAATTCTTCTACTTCAATTAATCACGAATTAGTAACCTATTTGACTACTCAATTGAAAGAGTCAACGTTTGAATTATTCAAATTGTCTGATATGGACTTGATTGTTTACAGTGAAGATGAGCAACGCGAAAATGGTTTTCCATCTTCAATCAATCAAATTTATAAGCATATTCAAGCTTCTGAAGGAATTATTATTTCTGTGAATGAACACAATAGTAATCCTTCTGCATTCTTTAAAAATGTGTTGGATTGGCTGTCGCGATTGGATCGAAAATTCCTTGAAGGTAAAAAAGTATTTCTTGTTAGTGCATCAACAGGAGCAAGAGGAGGTATGAGTTCGTTGGAAGTAGTAAAAAATTTGATTCCGCGTTTTGGTGGAGAAGTAGTTGATACATTTTCCTTTCCTTCGTTTAAAGAAAACTTTTCTTTAGCAGAAAAAACAATCACCAACGAAGAATTGAGAAAAGAGATTTTATTAAAATTACACCAGTTCGAAAATCAATTGAAATAACTTTTCGATGTTAAGAACTGTCAAAAGTTTCACTCTTGAAAATCCGGAATCCTTCAAAAGTAATTTGTTGGAATGGGCCAATCAATTCAAAGAAGTAGTTTTTTTAGACACGAATAAGTACCATCAAAAATATTCGACTTATGATGCGGTTTTGGCAGTAGATGCTTTTACGTCTATTAAAACCGATTATTTTAATGCTTTTGAAGACTTACAACAATACCAATCACATACCAAAGACTGGTTATTTGGCTACCTTTCGTATGATTTAAAAAATGATACAGAGGCTTTAACTTCTAAAAATTTTGACGGATTAGCCTTTCCTGATTTGTATTTCTTTCAACCTAAAAAGCTGTTTTTTTTGAAAGAAAATCAATTGGAAGTTCAGTATTTAAGACTTTGTGATGATGAAATAGCCGATGATTTTTCAGCAATTTTGAATGCGAAAGCAACTTCCCACTTTGCTCCCGAATCTTCGGGATTACGAGAGATTAAAATTCAACAACGAATTTCGAATGAAGCTTACCTCGTGAAAGTTTCCAAAATGCTCGAACATATTCATCACGGCGACATTTATGAAGCTAATTTTTGCATGGAATTTTATTCCGAAGAAGTACAAATTAACCCTTTGGAAATCTATCAAAAACTAAATAAAATTTCTGAACCGCCTTTTGCTGTTTATTTTAAAAATAGTCATCATTATTTATTGTCCGCTTCACCCGAAAGGTATTTAAAAAAGGAAGGAACCAAAGTTATTTTGCAACCCATCAAAGGAACATCCAGAAGAAATCTGGACCCAATTTTAGATGAACAATCAAAAATGGATTTAGAAAATAATCCGAAAGAACGAGCCGAAAATATTATGATTGTAGATTTGGTTCGCAATGATTTATCTCGCACCGCCACAAAAGGTTCGGTAGAAGTAGAAGAGTTGTGCAAAATTTATACGTTTAAGCAAGTGCATCAAATGATTTCTACTGTTGTTTCTCAAGTAGAAATCACCACTTCACCGGTTGAAATTCTCAAAACTACTTTCCCGATGGGAAGTATGACCGGTGCTCCAAAAATTTCTGCGATGCAGATTATTGAAAAATTAGAAGAAACCAAACGTGGATTATACAGCGGAGCCGTTGGTTATTTCACTCCCGAAGGTGATTTTGATTTTAATGTTGTGATTCGCAGTATTTTATATAATGCTGAAAATCAATACCTATCTTTTTCCGTTGGAAGTGCCATCACATCCGAAGCAACTCCCGAAGGCGAATATGAAGAATGTTTGTTGAAAGCAAAAGCAATGTTTGAAGTATTGAAATAGTTGCTCATTATTTCATTCTCTCAAAAATCCTTACTTTTGAAAATGTTTTCTAAATTTCAAAACCATTTGTCAACTAATTTTTCCTTTTTAAGAGAGGCTAAAATTCTTGTTGCGGTCAGTGGTGGTTTGGATAGTATGGTTTTACTGAAATTATTATCGAATTCAAATTTACAAATCGCTGTAGCCCATTGCAATTTTCAACTTCGTGATATTGAAAGTGATGATGATGAGGTTTTTGTAAAATCGTATTGTCATAAAAATTCTATTCAAGGTTTTTTTCAAAAATTCGATACGAAAAGATTTGCCGAAGATGAAAAATTATCCATTCAACTCGCAGCCCGAAAACTTCGTTATGAATGGTTTTATGAATTATTGGAAAAAGAAAATTTTGATTTTATTTTAACCGCTCATCATTTAGACGATCAATTAGAAACGTTTTTAATCCATTTTTCTCGCGGAACAGGTTTGGAAGGATTGACAGGAATTCCCTCCCAAAATGATAAAATTATCCGACCCTTGTTGGTTTTTTCCAGAGAAGAAATTGAAAATTTTGCAAATGAAAATAACATTTCTTGGCGAGAAGATAGTAGTAATTCTTCTGATAAATATTTACGAAATAAAATTCGCCATCAAATAGTTCCAATTTTAAAAGAATTGAATCCGAGCTTTTTAGATTCTTTTCAAAAAACGATTCAAAATCTCAATCAAGCACAATCGTTGGTGAATGATGCTTCTAGAATTGTCTATCGAAAAGTGGTGCAAGACGACGAAAATCAAAAGATAATCGACTTAAAAGAATTACTTCAATTATCAAATTACCAAGCGTATTTGTATCAATGGTTATCACCTTTCGGATTTTCGGCATGGCAAGATATTTATGATTTGGCGAAAGCTCAATCAGGAAAACAAATCTTTTCTGAGCATTTCAGATTAGTTAAACATAGAGAAACTCTCCTCTTAGAACCCAAAGCAGTTAAAAATGAGGAGGAATATACTATTGCTGATAATCAATCGGAACTTAATTTTCCCTTAAAGTTGCGGTTTAGTAGTGTAAGCAATATATCAATATCAGATTCAAAAACTATCTTTGTGGACGCAGATGCGTTAAAATTTCCTTTAAAACTTAGGAAATGGCAAGAAGGTGATTATTTTTACCCTTTTGGAATGAGCGGAAAAAAGAAGCTTAGTAAGTTTTTTAAAGACGAAAAATTTTCTTTGATAGAAAAAGAAAATACTTGGCTTTTATGTTCTGAAAATCAAATTGTTTGGCTTGTTGGAAAACGCATGGACGACCGATTTAAACTAACCGAAAACACACAAACTATCTTAAAATTAGAATTAGTATAATGAAGAATTTATTTTTTACGTTGCTTACTTTTTTTGTAATTACAATTACACAAGCACAAATTTTAGATCCGGTCAAATGGAAAACGTCAATTGAGCAAAAATCAGAAACTGAATTTGTTTTAAAATTTAACGCAACCATTCAAAAAGATTGGCATTTCTTTTCTCAATTCACTCCAGACGGTGGTTCATTGCCTTCTGTTTTTATTTATGAAGATACAAAAGGGAATTATGAGCTGATAGGAAAGACAACCGAAAGTAAGTACAAAAAAGTATACAGTGATATCTTTGAAGTAGATGAATATATGTTTGAAGGTTCAGCACAATTTTCTCAAGTTGTAAAAGTTGTAAATCCTGCTTTAAAATCAATAAAAGTTGAGGTAGAATACCAAGCCTGTTTAGAACAGTGTATTCAACAATTTAAAAACTTTGAGTTTCAATTGCCTGTGAAAGAAAATGTTGTTGTTTCTCCAGTTGAAACAGTAGATTCTATTGCAACATCGAAGCATGAATTAAATGAAAAAATAGCAGCAAAAGAGTTAAAAGCAGAAAATGAAAAAGTAGATAAAAAAGACGAAAAGAAAGGTCTTTGGACGATATTCATCATTGCTTTTTTCTCCGGATTTGCAGCATTATTGACGCCATGTGTGTTTCCAATGATTCCAATGACGGTAAGTTTTTTTACAAAACAAAGTAAAGACAGGGCCAAAGGTATTAGAAACGCTATCATTTACGGTCTTTCAATTATTGTGATTTATGTTGCTTTAGGAACACTTATTACTTATGCTTTTGGAGCGGATTCCTTAAATGAATTATCAACAAGCGTATCGTTCAATGTTATTTTCTTTGGCTTGTTAATTTTCTTTGCCGCTTCATTTTTGGGAGCTTTTGAAATAGTTTTACCCAATTCATGGGCTAATAAAGTAGATCGTCAAGCGGATAGAGGCGGAATTATCGGCATCTTTTTTATGGCATTGGCTTTAGCTGTTGTATCCTTTTCATGTACCGGACCTATTGTAGGAACATTAATTGTTGAAGCTGCTTCAAAAGGCGGAATTGCTCCGATTGTTGGAATGTTAGGCTTTTCTTCAGCAATTGCATTACCGTTCATGTTATTTGCTTTATTTCCGGGTTGGATGAATTCTTTACCAAAATCAGGCGGATGGTTAAATACTGTAAAGGTTTCATTAGGATTTTTAGAATTGGCTTTTGCGTTTAAATTTTTATCAAATGCCGATTTAGTTTTACAATTGCACTGGTTTGAAAGAGAAACATTTTTAGCCATCTGGATTGCCGTTTTTGGAGCTTGGGCGTTATATTTATTTGGAAAATTAAGTTTGCCTCATGATAGTCCAATGGTTCATATTTCTGTTGGAAGAATGTTTATGGGATTATTTGTGTTGAGTTTTACTATTTATTTAATTCCCGGATTGTGGGGAGCTCCGTTGAAAATTATTTCAGGGTTTCCACCACCTTTGAATTATAGTGAAAGCCCAACAGGAATAGGAAGTGGAGGAGATTTAAATGATCATCAAACATTGCCCAAAGGTGCACATACCGGTCCACATGGAATAATAGCTTTTCATGATTATGAAGAAGGATTAGCTTACGCAAAACAAATTAATAAACCAATTCTGCTTGATTTTACAGGATATGCTTGTGTGAACTGTCGTAAAATGGAAGATTATGTTTGGTCAGATAAAATAATTCTTTCCATTCTAAAAAATGAAGTAGTTTTAATCTCATTATATGTAGATGATAAGAAAGAATTAGCTGAAAATGAGAAATATGTTTCAAAAGAAACCGGTAAAAAAATTAAAACCATCGGTAATAAATGGAGTGATTTTCAAATCACTAAATACAAAGCCAATGCTCAACCGTATTATTTGATTTTAGATACGGAGGGAACTACAATTTCAGATGAGCCTGCAAGTTATGATCCTGATATTGATTTGTATGAAGATTGGTTACGAGAAGGCATCTCTAAATTTAAAAAGTAAAAGCTAAGCTTTAAAAAAAAATCCCTAAAGAAAATATTTCTAGGGATTTTGTTTTTTTGTAAAATCAAAATTATGAAATACTAAAAATTGTAAATTATGATTCACTTTATGAGTATCTGTTGTATTTGCAAGAATTACTTGTTTCATATAAGCCAATTGAAAGGTCATGTTTTTAGTTTGATAACCCAATCCTATTGCTATTCTATTTTGATCAAAACGGAATCCGTTTGTTATTTCATCTCCTGAATTAAACATAATTTCATCAGAAACTAAGGCATAAAATCGATTACTATTCGGTTGGTTTTTAAAATATAACTTTGCTTGAAAAAGGTATCTAAATCGAAAATTAAAATCATATTCACTTGTTTTTTCATTCGCAATGATAACACTCCTAAATCTTGCTTCATAACGCAAACGATGAAAAAAATTGAACGATTTTGAAGAATGACTAATGGTAGTTTGTCCCCAAGGTCTTTGTTCAAATTTAAAAGTTTCTTTACCTTCCATCGGATAGAACCAAGCTAATGCATATCCTAACGTTGTTGTAGTTTTGAGTTTATTGTCAAAGTGATAGGTTAAGCCTGTTCTTATGATATAAAAATTATCAGGAACCCAATGCGTATCATTCCATAACGAATAATTTTTTGAAATTTTTGATTGGGTGAGATAACCTATCCATAGTTGTTCATTTTCAGTTTCGCTTTGTGAAAATACTATGGTATAAAAAAATAAAAAGGCAAATAGAGAGGTGATTTTAATTGTCTTCACGGAGAATGATAAAAATATTTTCAAAAATACTATTTTCTTATCATTCTATTTGTGATATTTGTCATAGATAAATTTATACGCCATGTTAGTTAAAGTATTTGGAAGTGCCGTTTTCGGTGTGGAAGCCACCACGATTACCGTAGAAGTAAATATTGATAAAGGAGTGGGCTACCACTTAGTTGGATTACCCGACAATGCCATTAAAGAAAGTAGTTATCGAATAGCTGCTGCTCTCAAAAATAACGGGTATTCCTTACCGGTTAAAAAAATCACCATCAACATGGCCCCGGCCGATTTAAGAAAGGAAGGCTCTGCTTATGACCTTACTTTGGCAATTGGTATTTTAGTTGCTTCAGGACAAATTAGAGCGGATGAATTAGACCAATATGTCATCATGGGAGAATTGTCTTTAGATGGTGGTTTACAACCTATTAAAGGGGCTTTGTCAATTGCCATAAAAGCAAAAGAAGAAGGTTTCAAAGGGTTTATTCTTCCCATTCAAAATGTGAAAGAAGCTGCAATAGTCGAAGGTCTGGACGTTTATGGAATTGAAAATGTACTGCAAGTAATTGATTTTTTTGAAGGAAATGGAACCATAGAGCCAACGATTATCGATACAAAAGAAGAGTTTTCCAGAACATTAGATTTTCCAGAATTTGATTTTTCTGATGTAAAAGGGCAGGAGAGTATTAAACGTTGTATGGAAATTGCAGCAGCCGGAGGACATAATATTATTTTAATTGGTCCACCGGGTTCCGGTAAAACAATGTTGGCAAAAAGATTACCGAGTATTTTACCACCAATGACTATGAAAGAAGCTTTGGAAACCACTAAAATACATTCTGTTGCCGGAAAAACAAAAGAAGCCGGATTAATGAGCCAACGGCCTTTTCGGAGTCCGCATCATACTGCCTCCTCTGTTTCATTAGTTGGAGGTGGAAGTTATCCTCAACCGGGTGAAATTTCATTGGCACATAATGGTGTCTTATTTTTAGATGAACTTCCGGAATTTAAACGGGAAGTTTTAGAAGTCATGCGTCAACCTTTAGAGGATAGAGAAGTAACGATTTCTAGAGCAAAATTTACGATTACATATCCTTCTTCTTTTATGTTGGTTGCGAGTATGAATCCGAGTCCGAGTGGCTATTTTAATGATCCGGATGCTCCAATAAGTTCATCACCGGCTGAAATGCAACGGTATTTGAGTAAAATTTCCGGTCCTCTATTAGATAGGATTGATATTCATATAGAAGTAACACCCGTTCCATTTGAAAAATTAACCGAAACCAGAAAAGCGGAAAGCAGCGTTGAAATAAGAAAACGTGTTACCAAAGCGAGAGAGTTACAAACAGTCAGGTTTGATTCTATGCCTTCGATTCATTACAATGCTCAAATGAGCAGTAAACTGATTCGAGAATTTTGTGTGCTTGATGAAATATCATTACAATTACTTAAAACAGCCATGGAAAGACTGAATTTGTCAGCTAGAGCCTATGACAGAATATTAAAAGTCGCCCGAACAATTGCAGATTTAGAAGCATCAGAATTGCTAAAACATACACATATTGCTGAGGCAATTCAATATAGAAGTTTGGATAGGGAAGGTTGGTTGGGATAAATCAATTTCAATAACAATTTAATCCATAAATTTATAATATCGTGCACCTATCAAGACAGGGTTTTCTTTTTCGATGAAATCTAAAACAAATTCTTTTTTAGGTTTTAAAATTGGTTGTTCTAATTCTTTTTTATGTAGTTTTTCATAGGTTTCAAAGTCAATAGCGATACAATTTTTGAGGTTTTCAAAAAGTGAAAGTTTTTCAATTTGTGATTTCCAATCAGTAGAAATAATTGCTTCGAAAACCTTTGATTTTGACCCACTACCATAAGCAATAAAGCCAACTTTTTGATTGGTCAACGTAGTGTTTTGTTGCATATGATAACTTAAAGAAGAGAGGAGCCCAAGAAAAATAGAGCCGGTATAGATATTACCTACTTGTCCGGAAGCAATTTCGGAGGGATAGATTTTTTGGTTAATAAGTTCTAAATATTCCGGACTTTTAGTTAGGGCTTTTAATTTGTCCTTTTCTGTTTCACCCAATTGATTGGTTAACAATTCCGGATTTTCTTTGGAAAAAATTTCTATGAATGTTCTTCTGCCTTGAAAACAATAGGGTAGATGCATCAAAATGGAAGACCAGTCTTGATAGATTTTTCCACTTTGTTGACTTTCTTTTTTAAAATGTTCGTAGGCTTCCGTAATTCTGTTGATATAGCATTGATTGGAATATTGGCCGTCAAATACAGGTTGTTCTTTGTAAATTGATATTTCATTTTCCACTACACCAAACCATTCCGTATTTTCTGTGGAGTTGGTTACTTGATTTTTTGAAAGATACCTTCTAGGTTTAAAGAAGTCAAAAACACCATCTGTAGAAACTCCCACTTTGTTAGAGAAACTGAGTATTCGGGGATTTGATGTAATTAACATTGCTATTGCTCCGGCACCTTGCGTATATTCTCCTGTTGAATTTAAATCGTATTTGGCATTATCAGTGGCTATTACAATTGCTTTTTTAGTTGGATTTAATCGAACATAGTCTAAACAATTTTGCAAAGCATCAACAGCTCCGATACAAGCAAATGTCATATCTACCACATCACAATTGCGGAATGAACCTTGGCCTAATTTGTTTTCTAACAAATTAAGTACGTAAGAAGCAATTGGTTTTGAACTATCAACGCCACTTTCACTACCTATATATATTCTTGAAATAGTTCTCGGATTACAATCTTCCTGCTGAATTAGTTTTAAGGCAGCATTTGCTGCAAAAGTAACTACATCTTGGTTAACATCCGGGAAACTCATTTTTTGTAAACCCAAACCTTTAGTTAGTTTTTCAGGTTCAATGCCTCGATGTATTGCTAAAGTTGAAATAGGTAAATAAATTTTAGGAATATCGAAAGATATGCTGTCTATACCAACGTTCATGTTGAAAAATTTGAAGTACAAAATTAAAAAAGAGCCTTTCAATAATTGATAAACAATTCATAAAAAATCCCTTTTTTAAAACGAATTACGAATGTTTTAAAAAAGGGAAGATATTATTTTGAAAAGAACAATTTTTTAATCTAAAACTGATTTTAATTCAATGTTGCAAAGGTATCACCTTGTTTGATATCACCCGTTTTAAAACCTTTACCAAACCATTTTACACGTTGTTCAGAAGTTCCGTGAGTAAAAGAATCAGGAACAACATGGCCTTGCATTTTCTTTTGAATGGCATCATCACCAACCGCTTGAGCCGCACTTAAAGCTTCTTCGATATCGCCTTCTTCTAGATATTTTTGATTATAATGTGTCCATAAACCGGCATAAAAATCAGCTTGAAGCTCTAAACATACGGATAATTTATTACTTTCCACATCACTTACTTTTTGTTGCAGTTTACGAACTTCACCTGAAGTTCCTAATAGTGTTTGCACATGATGACCTACTTCGTGAGCAATCACATAGGCAATGGCATAATCGCCGCCTTTTGCACCAAAACGGGTTCGGAGTTCATCAAAAAAGTCTAAATCCATATATACTTTTTGATCTCCGGGGCAATAAAAAGGGCCTGAGGCAGACGAAGCTCCACCACAAGCTGTTTGAACAGAGCCACGAAATAAAACCATTTTTGGTTCAACATATTTTATACCATTTTCCTCAAAAATTCTATGCCAAACATCTTCTGTATCGGCTAAAACTGTAGCAACAAATTCACCCATTTTTTGGTCGGCTTCACTTAAAGGTTGAGCCGGACCGGTTTCTGTTTGTTGCTGTTGCATTTGGTTTTGCAGTTCTTGCATTAGTTGGGCATTGTCACCACCGCCCATAAACATTTGTATAACAAGAAAAACCAGACCGATTAAACCCCCGCCGGCAACCACTTTTCCTGTGGTTCCCATTCCTCTTCGATCCTCCATGTTTGAACTTTGTCTTCTACCTTCCCATTTCATAGTATTGAATTTTGAATTATATAAAAGTAAAAAAAGTTATCATTATTTCACCCATCTTGCAATTATTTCTTCTAAGCTACCTTTTATAATTGGTTTAGAAACATAATCATTCATTCCGATTTCCAGGCATTTTTCTTTTTCACCAATAACAGTGCCGGCAGTTAAAGCAATGATTGGAACAGTTTTTCCGGTATCTAATTTTCTGATTTCTTTGGTTGCTTCATAACCGTTCATTATAGGCATTTGAATATCCATAAAAATGATGTCAAAAGATGCTTCTTGGTATTTTTCATAAGCTTCTAAACCATTGGTAACGGTAACAATTTTAGCATTTGGCATTATTTTTTTAATTAATGTTTTTGCTAAAAGAGAATTAATATTATTGTCTTCAACAATCAAAACATTTGTATTAGCTTGATTTTGATAAACATATTCTTCCTCTACTTCGATTTTTTTAGGAATATATTCGCCTTCTTTACTGGAGGATTGCACATCAATGTCAAAATAAAAAGTACTGCCTTTGTTTGGTTCACTGTTTAACTGTAATTTGCTATTCATCAAAGCAAGAAGTTTATTCGAAATGCTTAGTCCTAAACCGGTTCCTCCATATTGCCTTGTTGTTGAGTTGTCTTCTTGTGAAAAGGCTTCAAATATTTTGGCTTGATTTTCACGTCTTATTCCAATTCCGGTATCTATGACAGAAAACCGTAAACGAGTTTGATGTGTTGTAATTCTGTCAAGCACTGATACAGTTAATTTTATTTTTCCGTTTGATGTAAATTTGACGGCATTACCCAATAAATTTATTAAAATTTGTTTGAGTCGAATAGGGTCAATCCAAACCTTAACCGGAACGTCATTATTGATGTGTAAATCAACATCTATTTTCTTTTGGATAGCATCAAATTTAATGGTATCGATCACCTCTCGGGCAATTTCGGTTAATTTGGTTTCTTCAATAACTAATTCTAAATTTCCGGATTCAATTTTTGAAAAGTCTAAAATATCGTTAATAACGCTCATCAAAGATTTTGCTGATTGATTAACAGTTTTCATATATTTTGCCTGTGACTTTTCTAATTCTGAACTCATCAATAAATCGGTAAAACCAATAATTCCATTTAAAGGAGTTCTGATTTCATGGCTCATATTGGCTAAAAATTCTGATTTGGCTTTGTTAGCCGCAATTGCCATTTCTTTTTCTTTGATGGCTGCTTCTTGCAATTTTCGTTCGGTAATGTCAATAAAAATACCTTCTATGAATTCGACTTGATTGTCTTTTATGATAACATCACCAAATTCTTCTACCCAAACAATTCGATCGTCTTTGTGAATGATTCTGTAAATGAAATGAATTTTTTGACCATTTTCTAATGCATATTTTTGGTCTTTTATCACTCTTTCTCTATCGTCGGGGTGAATAATATCTAAATAGGATATTTCGTTTGTTAAAAAATCTTCTTTTGGATATCCGGTTAAATTTTCTATTTCATTGTTCAAATAAATTTTTGTAAATTTTGAATCATATTTTGAAAGATAAATGGTACCCGGAATATTATCAGCTAAAAGTCTGAAACGGATTTCACTGTCGTTTATGATATTTTCATTAATATTTCGTTCAATAGCCGAAGTAATATTATTAACTAAAGTTTGAAGAATATTTAATTCGTCTTCCGTCCACAATCTTTCGTTGGTGCAATCATCAAATCCAATTATCCCATAAAATGCATTTTTAACGAAAATAGGTAATATTAAAATTGATTTTATGTTTTGTGATTTAAGCATTTCTTTTAAATCACTTTCAAAAATATCGTTTACAATTTTATTGTAATTTTTATTTTTTTTGAGTGGAATAATCATATCCAGTATCACTTCGAAAGGTAAATTTTGGAGCTCCTCATTATCAATTTGTGGTTCTGTTTTAGAATTTGTCCATTCATATTTTTGAGAAATGACTCTTTTTTCTTCATTTACTTCAAAATAATATACCCTGTCAATATTGGTAACTGTACCAACTGTTTCCAAAATTTCATCAAAAACATTGAAAACACTTGAGTTGGCTAGAATTTTTTCTGATATTTT
>NZ_PNJW01000023.1 GCF_013822155.1 Flavobacterium sp. | reverse complement strand
TCCGAATATTATTATGTTGTTTTAAATAATCCTGAACGTGCCTTATTTATTGGATTATGGCCTCCTACTATCCTTGGATTTTTAATTTATTTTAATTTAAAACTAAAAAAATAAATGGAAAATCTAGACCTAATCCTTTTAACCATTGTAGTAATTATTTGCTTCATCGCATTTTTTATTTCTACTTTTAAAGCATTTGAATATGCGACAAAATTAGACAATCCCGAAAGTCAAAATGAGGGTATTCTAACGAGATTTTTAGCGTATTTGCAGAGTATCGTAAAAACTGACAGTTAAAATAACAAACAACAGAACCGCATTAAAATTAAAAAAGGTTCTTTTTTTTATTTATAACCTAATTGATAATTCCTGAATTGCTAAGATGAATCAAATTATGGAATAATCACTCCTTCAAACACTCATCTGCAGACATCTTAACTTTGTATGAAATCAAAGGCTATGAAATGACCAAAATAATTCTAACGGCTGTTTCTTTCAACCTTGCCGACATTAAACCATTGTCAAAGGTTCATAAAAATTCACGAACTTTGAACTCGCAAACCGCAACTTAAAAGAAATGATTTTAACCATCGAAACCCCTGCCCTGCTTTTCTCTGCCACTTCCTTGATTTTGTTAGCCTATACCAACCGCTTTTTGACCATTGCTCAAATTGTTCGAGGCCTAAAAAAAACATACGACGAGAAAGAAAACAAAAGCATCTTAATTGAAATCGCCAACCTAAATTTGCGATTATCTCTTATTCGTTACATGCAATTGGCAGGAGTTTTAAGTCTATTCCTATCGGTTTTTGCAATGTTGGTTTTATTCTTTGAACAACAATTGGCCGGAATTATATTTTTTGGAGCCAGTTTGTTTTGTCTGTTAGTTTCTTTAGGTATTTCTTTTTGGGAGATAAGTATTTCCGTAAAAGCATTACGAGTACATTTAAAAGATTTGGTGGATTAATAATACTTACTTTATGAAAATATTTCCAACCAGTAGCTATACATTCAAATTATTTGGTGATGAAAAAGAGGCTCTAGACCGATTAAAAAGAAGAACAGAAATCTCTCAAATTCTTAGTTCACAAAGTACAGATAAATCATTTTTGGGTATGATTGAAGGAAATACCTTCAAATTAATTTCAACCGAAATTGGGAAAGGAGCTTTTTGTGTAATTTCTGGTTCAATAAAAAATAATGAAGGCCATGTTAAATTGGAAATAAATAAACCATTTAGAATTTTACTAAGCATTATTTTATTGTTTCCAATTGTTGGAATTGGACTTTCCGTTATTTTGGGAAAGGAAGATTTTTCAATAATCTTACCATTTGTAGCTATTCTTCAAATTCTAATGATACGTTTTTTTTTCATTGAAATTGGTTTCAGAACTTTATCAAAACATAGTTTGAATAAATTAAGAGATGTTTTGGACATGGATTATATAAAAAAAACAAATTAAAATTCAACTCATTAGTTTTACTTTATTAGTGCTTATAAAAAATTAAAAACACTTTATAACAGCCAAGTAAATCGGCATTCCCAAAGTAATATTAAAAGGAAATGAAACCGCCAATGCCATGGGCACAAAAAGTCCCGGATTTGCTTTTGGCACTGCCATTTTCATAGCAGCTGGAACAGCAATATAGGAAGCACTTGCCGCGAGTACCGCAAACATAAATCGGTCACCGGTATCATTCGTAATCAGTTGACTGAGCAAAGCAACCAAAGTTCCGTTGACTAAAGGAATCACAATCGCAAAAAGAGCCGTAAACCAACCACTTTTCAAAAAATCGTTTATTTTTTTACCGCAAACAATTCCCATATCCAATAAAAATATAGCTAAGAATCCTTTAAATATATCGGTTGTAAAGGGCTTAATTCCCATGGCCTCCTTATCGCTGGCTAAAAAACCAATCAATAAACTTCCCAAAATCAAAAACACGCTTCCGTTGGTAAATGAATGCTTGATAATGGACCCTAAAGAGCTGTTGCACGACTCTTTAGATCCAAAGGAACGAATCAAAATTACACCAATAATGATGGCAGGGGCCTCCATCAAAGCCATCACCGCAACCATATGTCCGTTAAACGATATGTTTTGAATTTCCAAAAAAGAAACAGCCGTAACAAATGTAACGGCACTCACCGAGCCATAAGCAGCTGCAATGGCTCCCGAATTTTCGGTACTTAGTCTTCTTTTTAGAATAAAAAAAGTATACAGAGGAATTGCACAAGCTACAACAACTCCAAAAATTAATGCCCACAAAATAGTGAGATTCAACTCACTATGCACCAATTCTTGTCCACCTTTAAAACCGATAGAAAATAAAAGATATAGTGATATAAATTTAGAAGAATTGGGTGGAATTTCCAGATCGCTTTTAAACTTTACGGCTAAAATTCCTAAGACAAAAAACAATAAGGCCGGATTCGTTAAATTTTGAAGTAATAAATCTAAATTCATTAGATAAATATGTTATTGGGTGTAAAATTGGTTTCTTTTTTTGTCGCTCTCAGCAATCGATCATTAATCGATTTGCCTATGCCTTTATCAGGAAATTTTTCTGCAATTAACAAATCAAATCCCATGGCATCCAATTGATGCATGGCTGCATATAAATTTTTGGCGGCTTCATTAAAATCACCTGTGGGAGATAAAACTTCGGTATAATAATCCGAGTAAACTGATTTTTCTTTAAACACTAGAAGTCCGATGTTTTTTCCAATCAAATTTAAAGCGGAATTAAGCGGATTGGCACTTAAAATCATGGGTGTTTTAGGTGCATAATGCCTTTCTAGCATACCGGGAGCTATGGGTTGTTTTTCCAATTTCTTCCTTATTTTTACTTTACCCACGACCGCCTCAAGCATTTCAATGGATACAGAACCTAATCGGTAAACAACTACTTCATTTTTACTAAAACCTACAATTGTAGATTCAATACCTTTGGCTGCCATTCCACCATCCAAAATTACTTCCAGCTGATTTTTAAAATACTTTTCTACATGTTTGGCTGTGGTCGGACTTATCGAACCGAAAGGATTTGCACTGGGTGCTGCAAGTGGAAAACCGACTTCTTTTATTAATTCTAAAGCTATGGGATGATTGGGAATTCTTACGGCTACAGTATTTTTATTTGCTGTAACGATGTTTGAAACCATTTCGTTTTTCTCAAAAATCATGGTTAATGGCCCTGGCCAGAAATGTTTAGCCAACAAATAGGCTTTGTCTGGAACATTCTTGGCAACTTTATCCATAGATTCCATTGAATCGATATGAACTATCAACGGATTAAAAAAAGGTCTTTGCTTGATTTCAAATATCTTTTTTAAAGCACTGTCATCATAAATACTCGCTGCCAGTCCATAAACCGTTTCAGTAGGAATGGCAACAACTTCCCCTTTATTAAGATAAAAAGCCGCTTTTTTGATGGATTTTGTAACAACACCTCTTTTATTAAGGGTTGCAATAGGAGCAAAATTCGGGTGATTCATAGTGTTTACCTTTTGGATATTTTTCTAGTGTTGTATGATGACATTTTTTACAAGAATACTGTAAAGCAAGTAGGGATTCCGTTGGTAATTTACACCATTCACAAGGAAGGCCTTTAATCAATTCGGAGACATCAAATCCAGGAGTTTGGCAATTGGGGCAAAGGGTGTGAATTTTTTTAATTAAATTTTGAGTGGCTTTTTCAATCACTTGCATTCGGGTCGGATTTCTGTGAGCACGCATATCTGTTTCAACATAAATCGTTGATAAAGTACTCGAAACTGTAGCATAAATTCTCTTTAAATCGTTCCAATCTGTAATGTCTTTGTATATCTTGGCATCTTTTTCATCGGAATCTTTGATAATTAATCCGTGAGACGGAAAATTGACTTGTTGAGCAAAGGTTTGTAGTTGTTCGTATGTTGAAATTTTATCCGCATTGAAATTAGTTTGTAAACTTAATTCACGTGCAATAATTTCAAGTTCGTTTTTTTTGTCAATCAAAATAACCAACTCGTCATCGGCTTGTGCAAAAAACATACTCGGGTGGGAACCAAAAGAACCTTCGGAAGCGATTCCTAAATCATATCCAAACGTGCTCATTGCGTCTAAACATTTCTTACGAACAGCATCTAAAGCACTTCCATCCCTTGAAATTTCACCCGTAAATGTGCCAAACTTATCGGTATCATACTCGTGTGGCACAAAAACTTCTATTTCCAAGTGTTCTTTCAGTAAAGGGAGAATAACTTGTTCTTTATGATGCTTGGTCGCTATAATGGCTTTTCTTCCTTTAAAAAACTTCATTTTTTTCCATTTTTTCAACAGCTACAATTTCAATAGCTCCTGAAATCTTAATCTCAAGATTGGATTTTTCAAATTCATTGATCACTTGTTCAATTCTCACCAAAGTATCATTTAAATCTTTGATTCGTTTTCTTGAATGTGGCAAATCAATTCCATAACGTTCATTAGCACTGAAAAGCTCTAATTCATGAAAATTAATCTTATCTTTAATTAAAGTAAATAGTACTCTTTTTGCTTCAAATGGTTTAAAAGTTCCATCGATTAAATCGAAAGTTAAATTTGTTTTCATATTAATTTATTTTAAAGTTTAATTTTTTTAAAGCAAACAAAGTGAAAAGAACTCCCACTCCTAAATAAAAATGAGTAAAAAGATTTTCAGGCATCAGGCAAGACAACAAAAAACCGGTGAGTAACCAAATCATACAATAGATTAGACTGTATTTCTCAAGATTCTTTTTCATACATATTTATTTTAATGTGTTTTACGGGACAAATTTCTCTAAAACATTTCATATATTTTTATTTATATTTGTAATGATATATATAAACAAAAGTTATGCATTATACTTTACATCAATTGCTGGTTTTCTTAAAAATTACAGAAACAAAAAGCATCACAAGGGCGTCCGAAGAATTGCATCTTACACAACCTGCAGTTTCTATACAATTAAAAAAATTCCAAGATCAATTTGACATTCCTCTGACTGAAGTAATTGGCAGACAACTATATGTAACCGATTTTGGCAAGGAAATAGCATTTGCAGCAGAAAAAATCCTTAACGAAGTACAAGCGATTAACCACAAAACAATGGCTTTCAAAGGTCAGTTATCCGGAAGATTAAAAATTTCTGTAGTATCTACTGGTAAATACGTTATACCTTATTTTATTACTGATTTTATTAAAGAAAATAATGCAGTTGAATTAGAACTCGACGTTACAAACAAGGCCAAGGTGATTAAAAGTTTGCAAAATAATGATGTTGACTTTTCGCTGGTTTCTCTGTTACCAGAAAACATGGAGGTTGAAAAAATCGACTTAATGGAAAACAAACTCTATTTGGTTGGAAATAAAGAATTTAAATTTTCTGATAAGCAAAATGATAAATCGATCATAGAAAATATTCCTATAATTTATAGAGAAAAAGGATCGGGGACCCGACAAGTGATGGAACAATTTCTGGAAAGCAACAAACTGCTATTAGTAAAAAAAATGGAGTTAACCTCAAATGAAGCTGTAAAACAGGCCTTAATTGCAGGATTAGGTTGTTCAATTATGCCTTTAATTGGGATAAAAAATGAGTTAAATAATGGCGATTTACATATCATTCCAATAATAGGTTTACCGCTAAAGTCAATGTGGAGTTTAATATGGATGAAACAAAAAAATCACTCACCGGTTGCCGAGGCATTCAAAAAATATTTGACTGAAAACAAAACAAAAATTATGCAGGAAAAATTTGGTTGGATTTAAAATCACTCCACAATCCACAATAAAACCGGTTGATTATCTAATTTTAATTTTTCATCCAACACTTTCATAAATTCATCGGAAACGGCCGGACAACCCCAACTTAATGGAGAGTATCTGGGATAAATTTCTTCATTTGATACAGCATCCCAAGAATGTAACACCACTACTCGGTTAATTGCATTATTATTACTGCTTTCTAAACCGTGAAGCCAATATTTTATATTAATTCCCCACGAACTGTAATCACGTTTTCCGATTTTATATTTTCCTTTCATTGAACAATGGCTATTGGATTTATTACTGAATTTTACTTTTTTATATTTTTCAGGATGTTCTTGGAAAACATCACAAGCACCATGCGTTACAAGACTTTGATTAACTACTTTTTGGTTTTTAAAATCATAAATAAAAAAGCGGTTTTTACCGGAATGAATACTTAAATCAACAAAAAAATAAAAATCCTGATTAAATTGATTTTGTTTGCAAAAAGTTAATGCTTCGTTATGAATGGACTTGTAATCTTTTGCTACTTCAACCGGTGGTGTATGATTGCAACAGACAAAAGATAAAACGAATAATAAAAGTATCTTTTTCATGGACTTTTTTAATTTAAACATAAAAATATCCAGAATAGTATTGACAATACAAAAAATATGAAACTTGAAACTTTCAACCCGCAACTCGCAACTTTTCCCTATCTTTGCCCGCTTTTTAAAAATCAAATATGTTCGGAAATCGAGTACTGAAAGGAGTTTTCTTAGTTGCCCTTGGAGCGACAAGTTATGGCATGTTGGCTACGTTTGTAAAATTAGCCTATCACGAAAATTTCACCACTGCTGAAGTCACTACAGCTCAA
Organism: Flavobacterium sp.; assembly: GCF_013822155.1. Lineage (GTDB taxonomy): Bacteria > Bacteroidota > Bacteroidia > Flavobacteriales > Flavobacteriaceae > Flavobacterium. The sequence continues at coordinate 35,909 of NZ_PNJW01000023.1, read as the reverse complement.
TTTGTATATGGAATCATTGGTGTGCTTCTTATCAATTCTTTCCAACGAGTTAAAAATAAAAACATAGCTTTTAAAGCAACCGGGAAAAATATTTTTCATTTAATGTTGGCAGGAACTTCCTTAGGCATGACGAGTGTTTTCTATTACTTAAGTGTGAAATACATCGATGTTTCCATTGCTATTGTCTTACTCATGCAAACCGTTTGGATGGGGGTATTATTAGAAATGATTTTAGATAAAAAACTACCTTCTATTCAAAAAATAATGGCTGTTGTCATTGTATTAATTGGAACAGTTTTAGCAACAAACTTAATTCAAAATGAAATTGCTTTAGATTGGCGTGGATTATTTTGGGGAATTTTAGCAGCTGCATCCTTTACGACTACCATGTTTACAGCCAATCGCGTGGCCACAGAAATTACCTCTGCACAACGAAGTCTATACATGCTCCTAGGGGGAGCAATCATTGTTTTTCTCTTTTCAATAGTTACACAATCAACCCCATTTAATTTTGAAATCTTTTTAAAATGGGGAATTATTGTTGCTCTTTTTGGCACTATCATTCCACCAATGTTATTAAATGCCGGTTTTCCTTTGACAGGTATTGGACTTGGAAGTATTGTTTCCTCGCTAGAATTACCGGTTTCAGTTCTTATGGCTTATTTCCTTTTAAGTGAAAAAGTAAATGGTTTGCAATGGTTTGGAATTATTCTTATCATTCTTGCGATTGTTGTCATGAATATCAAATTCATAAGAAAGATTTAATGCTTATTTCGTAAAATATTTTACTGTTCTTCATTTTATTAACATTTTTTTTATAAATTCGTATTGAACAAAGCAATTCATTTATGAATTTACCTTGGCATTTGTACCTAATGTCTGCTATATATATAATAGCCGGTTTTAATCATTTTCGAAATCCGAAACTTTATTTAAAAATAATTCCTCCTTATTTTTCAAATCCCAAATTACTGAATTACACCTCAGGAATTGCGGAGATTTTATTGGGATTATTACTATGCGTTCCTGAATTCACCCCATTTGCGGCTTGGGGAATAATCATATTATTACTGGCAATATTTCCGGCAAATCTATACATGTATCAGAATGAAAATGCCGGATTGGAATTACCAAAATGGATTAGACTATTACGTTTACCTTTACAATTTGCTTTGATTTTTTGGGCTTATCAATACACTAAATATTAATTAAACTACAATTTTATGAAAAAACTATTTGCAGAATTTTTTGGAACTTATTGGTTGGTTTTTGGAGGTTGCGGAAGTGCACTATTTGCAGCAGGAATTCCCGATTTAGGAATCGGGTTTGCCGGAGTTTCGTTAGCTTTCGGTTTAACCGTATTAACGATGGCTTATGCTGTTGGGCATATTTCAGGTGGTCATTTTAACCCGGCTGTTTCATTTGGACTTTGGGCTGGTGGACGTTTTGACGCCAAAGAACTTTTACCTTATATCATTTCTCAATGTATTGGAGGTCTTGCCGCAGCTGCAACGCTTTACTTTATTATGAACGGTCAAGATAGTTTTGTTGGCATTGACAACACCCAAGCTGGTGCTTTTGCATCCAATGGTTATGGTGCTTTTTCCCCTTCAGGCTATTCGATGACAGCCGCTTTTGTGGCTGAATTCGTATTGACAATGTTTTTCTTATTAATAATACTTGGAGCAACTGATAAATTTGCAAACGGTAAATTTGCAGGAATTGCAATCGGTTTAGCATTAACCTTAATTCATCTAATCAGTATTCCTATTACAAACACATCTGTTAATCCGGCTCGTTCTACTTCCCAGGCTATTTTTGTAGGTGGAGAACCTTTGAGTCAACTATGGCTTTTCTGGCTTGCCCCAATTTTAGGAGCAATTGTTGCCGGATTTATTTATAAAAATGTGTTACAAAAAAACGAATAACAGATTACAGCATAATTTACCTTAAGCGATGGAATTTTCCATCGCTTTTTTTATTTTTACCAAATGAATTCATTATTTCCCAAAGAAAAAATTGTATTTGATTTACCCGACGCTGAAATCGAGTATTATCCAAATTTATTTTCAGTAGAAAAATCTAATGAATTATTCCAAAAATTAAAAAATGAAATTCCTTGGCAACAAGACAATATTACTGTTTTTGGTCAAACATATCCTCAACCTCGATTGACCGCTTTATATGGAAATAATGGTAAAACATATTCTTATTCTAATATCGTAATGCAACCTCATAAATGGAATCCTTTGCTAATGTTTATCAAAAATGAAGTGGAGGAAATTTGTCTTGAAAATTTCACAACAGTTTTACTAAACCAATATCGTGACGGTAAAGACAGTAATGGATGGCATGCAGATAATGAAAAAGAATTAGGTAGAAACCCGGTAATTGCCTCAATTAGTTTTGGAGCAGAAAGAGTTTTTCATTTACAGCACAATGAAATTAAAGAGTGTAAACAAAAAATTACATTAGAACACGGTAGCTTGTTAATTATGAAAGGTGAAACACAACATTGTTGGAAACATCAAATTCCCAAAACATCAAAACCAATTGGCACTAGAATTAATCTAACTTTTAGAATTATAAGATAATCGCTAAAATTAAATCAAAATATTATTTAAATTAGTAAAAAAAATAAATGCAAACTATCATTGATTATTTTGAAAGCATTTCCTCACTTCACAGAGGCCTCATTCTTGTTGGAGGTATTACCCTTTTTTGGCTAATTGAAAACGCTTATCCTTTATTCAAATTTCAATATAATAAAATTGAACATGCAGGAATAAACATTTTCTTTACGATAACCACTATAATCATCAATTTTCTGATGGCTTTTATTTTGTTATTAGCAGCCGATTTAGCTATACAACAAAATTTTGGAATTCTACAATGGCTACCGCAAATGAATATATGGATTTACACCATTGTTGGATTACTTTTACTCGATTTGATTGGAGCCTATTTGGTTCATTTAATTGAACATAAAGTAACTTTTTTATGGCGTTTTCATTTAATACACCACACAGATACATGGATTGATACTACTTCGGCCAATCGACATCATCCGGGTGAAAGCATCATTCGTTTCATCTTTACTGTAATTGGTGTTTTAATAGTTGGAAGCCCGATGTGGATGGTTTTTTTATACCAATCACTTTCTGTAGTTTTTTCACAATTTAATCATGCCAATATTCCACTTCCTAAAAAAATAGATAAATTGTTAAGTTATTTTATTATTTCACCCGATATGCACAAAGTGCACCATCACTATAAATTACCTTACACAGACAGTAATTACGGAAATATATTTTCTATTTGGGATAGACTATTTGGAACGTATTCTTATTTAGATAGAGAAAAAATTATTTATGGAGTTGACACCCATATGAAACCGGAAGAAAACAACCAACTAGTCAATTTATTAAAAATACCATTTCAAAAATACAGAGCTCCCGAACATTAATTTAAAAAAATAAGCATTGTTTGAAAAAGTAATTTATTTTTTCACTAATATTGGTTTAGAATTTGAAACTTTACATTAAATATTAATTGTGCTTTTGAACTAATGAAAAAAAGTAAAAGAGTGGAACTGGATAACGAACAAATTGAACGCGTTATCAGTATGGCTCAAGAGGAAAAGAAACCTTTCGAAGTAATTAAGGTTGAATTTGGAATTTCAGAAAACGAAGTTACTGAAATTATGAGAAAACGACTTTCAAAGGATAATTTTGAACTTTGGAAAAAGAAAGTTACGGCCAGTAAACCAAAACCAAAACCAATTATTGATGATTTTGATGATTTAGACAGCAAATACTATATCAAAAATAAATTTGATTAAGTATATTTTAACTCTTGTTCACCAAGAGTTTTTTTATTTTCTAACGTTATTTGCTTTTTGATTTAACATGTCACTACTTCTAAAAGATTTTACAGCGGTTCAAATAGACCGAATAATAGAAATGGCTTGGGAAGATCGCACCCCTTTTGAAGCTATCTCTTTTCAGTTTGGAATTTCTGAACAAGAAACCATTGAACTCATGCGAAGAGAAATGAAGGCTTCGAGTTTTAAAATGTGGCGGGAACGTGTTCAAGGAAGAGCAACCAAACATGCTAAGAAAAGAGTAAATGGCATTGACCGCTTTAAATGTACACTCCAACGTCAAATCACACACAACAAGATATCCAAACGATAAAAACATATTCAATAAACACAAAGCATTCTTCTCTCGGATTGCTTTTTTTATTGGAAAAAATAAAATAAATTTAAATTATATTAATATTTATTTAAATATTATTTACTTTTGTTTAAACTTTATTTAAAATGAAGCCTAAATTACCCATTCACTGTCCGAGTTGTGAAAGCTCCCTCTCTGTTTCACAATTAACTTGTGAAACTTGTCAAACACAAGTTTCTGGAAACTATTCTTTACCATTACTATTGAAACTTTCGGAAGAAGAACAAAATTTTATTCTACAGTTTTTTCTTTCCAGTGGAAGTTTAAAAGAAATGGCCATTCAAATGGGTAATAGTTATCCAACTGTTCGAAATAAACTGGATGACATGATAGAAAAAATTAAAAAAACACAAAATAAATAAGCAAATGAATGAAAAACCATTATTTCAGGAAAATCAAAAATTCACACAGTGGTGGGTTTGGGCAATCATTATTGGTGCCAATCTACTGGGAGGATACTCATTGTTAAATGAATTTGAAAACAACAAACTATCCCTTTTATTTCTTAGTCTCTATTTTCTGTTTTTTGGAATTTTTATCTTATTTTTCTATTTTTTAAAACTTGAAACTATCATCACAAAAGACTATATATCAATACGTTTCTTCCCTTTTCATTGGAAAGAAAGAAAATATTTTTTTTCAGAAATAAGTCAAATGGAAGTAATCAAATATAGTCCAATTTTTGATTATGGTGGTTGGGGTGTTCGATACGGCAGAAACGGAAAGGCATTTAATGTAGCCGGAAATATGGGCTTAGAATTGCATTTTTTAAATCGAAAGAATCTTTTAATTGGCACCCAAAAACCTGAAGAATTAAAAAAAGTATTAGAAACAATTTTAAAGTAATTGACTAAATAATGAAACCATTATATAATCCTTATGAACTTTACTCAGAACGTCAACTTTTAATTTTTGGATTAGTAATGACCTTAATTGGTTCCTTTTTAGGCTACCTTTTTAATGGTCGTTTTGACGGTATAGTTGATTTTCATTTATTAAAATCAATCACTTTTTTTGAAGTAGTTCTCGATAATTTTTTTAATACTGTCTTATTAACTATACTATTGTTTATAACTGGGAAATTAATCAATTCTAAAACGCGTTTTGTTGATGTATTAAACGCGTCTTTAATTGCCCGAATTCCTTTCTATATATTACCTTTTTTTAATTTCAACAATATAATGTATGACGTAAGTAATCGTACTTATAACATCATTGTAGCTAGTAGATTTAATACTATTTCAACTCTTGACATAATACTGTTAATGCTATTCAGCTTTGTAGCTATATGTACATTGATTTGGTTTTCCGTTCTATTATGGAATGGTTTTAAAGTAGCAACAAATGCTAAAGGAATTAAAAACATTATACTATTTATTTTTACCATTCTTGTAGCAGAAGTTGTTTCAAAATATATAATAACCACTTTTAATTAATCTTTATAAAAATGAAAAAAATCAGTTTATTAGTTGTCCTTTTTTATTCAATAGCATCATTTTCTCAAGAAATTACCGGTGATTGGTATGGAAAAATAAGTGTCATGGGATCCGAATTAAGAATAAGTTTTTCAATTGCCAAAAACGAAAACAACTATTCCGGAACCATGAGTGTTCCACAACAAAATGCAAATGGAATTCCGTTATCATCCGTTACTTTTCAAGATAATCTTTTAAAAATTACGTTTGACGCAGCAGGATTTTCTTATGCCGGAAAATTAAATGCTGAAACTGTTTTTGAAGGTACTTTTTCTCAAAACGGTCAAAACTTTCCATTAAATCTGTCACGGGAGAAAATGGAAGAAACCAAACTAAATCGACCACAAGAACCGAAAGGTAAATTTGATTATGGTATTGAAGAAGTAACTTTTGAAAATAAAAAAGACAAAATAACTTTAGCAGGAACCTTAACTTATCCTCAAAACAACAAACCTTATCCGGTAGTGATATTAATTTCAGGAAGTGGACCGCAAGACCGTAATTCAGAAATTTTTGGACATAAATCTTTCTGGGTGATTGCTGATTACTTAACTAAAAATGGCATTGGAGTGCTTCGTTTTGACGACAGAGGCGTCGCAAAATCTCAGGGCGATCGTTCACTTGCCACTTCTTATGATTTTGCTACAGATGTTGAAGCTGCAGTCACATTTTTAAAAACAAAATCAGGAGTTGATTCTAAAAAAATTGGATTACTAGGACATAGCGAAGGTGGTATGATTGCCCCTATTGTTGCTTCAAAAGATAAAACTATCGATTTTATCATATTGTTAGCCGGTCCCGGAATTCCGTGTATGGAGCTTTTATTGGATCAAGCCTATCAAATTGGAAAAGTTGCCGGAATGACGGAAGAACAACTAAGTGAAACCAGAAAAATTAATCAATCTATTTACACAATCGTAAAAAGTGATGCTGATGATGAAACGGTTAAAAAGGAATTAGCCACCATTCTGGAAAAAATAACAAATGAAAACCCCCAATTTGAACAACTTAGCGAATCTGACAAAAAGCAAATGATTGCCCAACAAATCGAACAATTAAGCTCTCCTTGGTATCGAAGTTTTATGAAATTTAATCCAAGCCTATATTTAGAAAAAGTAAAATGTCCTGTTCTGGCTTTAAATGGAGAAAAGGATTTACAAGTTCCATCTAAAGCAAATACAGAAGGCATTAAAAATTCGTTATTAAAAGGTGGAAATAAAAAAGTTACCCTTAAAGTATATCCTAATTTAAATCACTTATTTCAAGAATGCAAAACCGGTGCAGTTGAAGAATACGGAACAATTGAACAAACTTTTTCTCCAACTGTATTAGCTGACATAAAAGATTGGATTCTATTACAAACTAAATAAACTTTATCAAACCCTTAACAGTTAAGCGCTTTGAATAAAAGCGTTTTTTGTTGTTATTTGTAACAAAATAAGAACTTTTGCAACTTATTATCAATTATATAATTATTTCATGAAAAAATCATTTTTATCGATAGTCTTTACCGGTACATTTTTACTGTTAAACCTTTCCATTGCAACCGCTCAAAACAAAACCAACGAAGTTCAGGTTTCTATTGACTTAGTCAATATTAACAATGACAGAGTGGCGGTGACCGTCATGCCTCCAAAAATAAAAACCAATGAAACTACCTTTTATCTACCTAAAATAGTTCCCGGAACCTATTCCGAAGATGATTACGGACGTTATATTGACAATTTAAAAGCCTATGACGCAAAAGGAAAAGAACTTGTGATAGCCAAAATGGATGAAAATTCATGGGTAATAAAAGAAGCTAAATCATTAGCAAAAGTTACTTATTTAGTAAATGATACATATGATTCTGAATCAGGTTCTGAGTTTGGAAAAGGGGATATATTTTCACCGGCAGGAACTAACATTGCAGAAGGCCTCAATTTTGTTATCAACACACATGGTTTCGTAGGCTATTTCAAAGACTTGAAAGAACTGCCTTATCGATTATCAATCACAAAACCTACCAATTTATTTGGAGCTACTTCAATGATTGATTTGGATAAGAGTGAAAGTATTGATGTATTTACAGCTTCAAGATATGCTGAATTGGTAGATCATCCAATTATGTATAACAATCCGAATTACACTACTTTTATGGTAGATGATATGGAAATTATTTTAAGTGTTTATTCTCCTAAAGGGGCATTCAAAGCGGAAGATTTGAAACCTACGATGGAAAAAATGATGAAAGCCCAAAAGAAATTTTTAGGAAAGGTAAATAGCACAAAAAAATATGCCATTTTACTTTATTTGTCAGATTATGAAACATCGGATGCTAAAGGATATGGTGCTCTGGAACACAATACGTCAACAACTGTTGTTTTTCCGGAAGCAATGCCGGCAGAACAATTAGAACAAAGTTTAGTAGATGTGGTTTCGCATGAATTTTTTCATATTGTTACGCCTTTAAGTGTGCATTCTAAAGAGATTCATTATTTTGATTTCAACACTCCAAAGATGTCACAGCATTTATGGATGTATGAAGGAATTACTGAATATTTTGCCAATTTATTTCAAGTGAACCAAGGACTAATTACAGAAGATGATTTTTATGAAAGAATGGCCGGTAAAATTACTAATTCTAAACGCTATGATGAAACTATGCCATTCACTAAAATGAGTGCAGAGGTTCTAAAAAAACAATATAAAGATGCTTACTTAAATGTTTATGAAAAAGGAGCTTTAATTGGAATGTGTTTGGATATTCAATTACGGGAGAGCTCAAATGGGGAAAGAGGAATTCTTGATTTGATGCAAAAATTATCTAAAGAATTTGGTGATGCTAAACCATTTGATGACAGCGAATTATTTGATAAAATTGTTTCTCTGACCTATCCTGAGATTCGAACTTTTTTAACTACTTATGTGGCAGGTTCAACACCGCTTCCTTACGATGAATTTTTCGGTAAAATGGGTGTTACCCAAACTAAAATACAAATTCCGGGAAATGTTTTTCTAAAAGGTCAAACACCCTATATCACCGTAAATCCTTCAACCAAAGAAATTATTGTTCTACCTGGAATTGAGTTAAATAGTTTTATGAAATCCCTAGGATTACAAGGCGGAGATATTATTCTTGCCATTAATGATACAGCTTATAATTTAGACAATATATACGATATGATTATTGGAAGTATGTCATGGCAAGAAAATGACCCGATTACTTTTAAAATAAAAAGAGAAGATAAAGAAATTACCTTAAAAGGAACCGTACAAATTCCAATGGATGAAGTAGATGGATATCAAGCTACAGACGACAGCAAAAAAACAATTCGTGAAGCTTGGCTAAAAGGTTAAATTAAAATATATCAAAAAGATAAAAATCCCTGAAAGTAATCATTCAGGGATTTTTATTTTTTAAAAAACTATCCTCTAAAAAAAAACTTCAGTTTTTCAAAAAATCCCTATTTTGCAACCAAATTCAAAAGACATAAAAACAAATGAAATTCATCACTAAAATAGTCCTACTTTTTACCATACTTCTTTTATTTGCAGCCTGTGAGAAAGAAAATAAAAAAGACTATAACCTGCATATTTCAGGAAACATAAAAGGAATCAAGCAAGGAAAATTATTCATACAACAACTAAAAGACACTAGTTTAATTGTCATTGATTCAATTATTTTTAATGGTAAATCAACATTTGACAGCTATTTGACAATTGATTCGCCGGAAATGTTATATTTCTTTTTAGACAGAGGTCAAACAAACTCCTTAGACAATAATTTAGTAGTTTTTGCTGAACCCGGAGAACTTTCATTAGAAACCAATTTAGAAACTTTTTATGCAGATGCTGTTGTAAAAGGTTCAAAAAATAATGACCTCTATTTGAATTTCAAAAAAATAAATGCTCGTTTTTCAAATCAACAATTAGGATTGATAGAAAAAGAAATAAATGCTCAAAAAAACAGCAATCTTGTGCAACTAGACAGTATTCAAAAAGCAAAAGAACAATTACTTAAACGCAAATATTTATATGCTATAAACTTTGCTTTAACTCAAAAAGAATATGAAGTGAGTCCTTATATTGCTTTGTCTGAGATTTATGATGCCCAAATTAAATATTTAGACACCATTCATCATTCAATGTCGCCCAAAGTAGCTCAGTCTAAATATGGAAAATTACTGACTGAATTTATTGAAAAACGAAAAAAGGAAGAACAACAATAAAACTAAAAACCATAAGTTTTAATCTTATGGTTTTTTTTATAAATAAATTTACAGCAATTTCCAATACTATCAAATTAAATTAGGTTCATACTACTCCAAAAAAAAAGGACAACCGTAAAAGTTGTCCTTAAAATTGAGCCGATAGAGGGACTCGAACCCACGACCTGCTGATTACAAATCAGCTGCTCTAGCCAGCTGAGCTACATCGGCGTCTCAATCTGAGTGCAAATATAATTTTGAAATTGAATATTCCAAAACAAAAAGGCACTTTTTTTATCAAAAAATCGGATTAAAGTGCGTTCACTTTTTCAACCAATTGAATCGCAGCTGATTCCAAATCTTTTTCTACTTGTTTTAAATGAGCTTTACGACTTTCAACTTTTTTGTCGTTTACTTTAGAAATTAACGTGTCAAAAGTAGCAATAGCTTCATCAATCAACGCATTTGATTTCTCGGTTGGTTTGCCAGTAGTTGTCATTTCGTGGATATAAACCGCCTCAATAATATCTCCCATCACAAAATTGATGTCTTTCTTCAAATTTTTAATACTTGCCATTTTTATATATATTTTAATTGCGGTGCAAAAGTACGTAAAAAATTAGAATTAAATAAATTAGTTTCGTTTCCTAAACAGTAATTTCTAATAATGTTGCTTTTCCCTTTAATAAAAATGATGTTAGAACAGCCGGTATTAAAACGGTATCACCTGCTTTGTAAACGTACTTTTCATCATTTAAATATAACTCTAAATTTCCATCAGTACACATCAATACAGTAAATGAATCTTTGTTTGTATGAATCGGAATTTCTCCGTTGAGTTCTATAATATTTGTTTTAAAATAAGGACAATCAACAACTGAAATGGTTTTATTTTCAATTGTAGTGTATTCTTTTTTTGCTGATACTGTTTGAAAGTTGATTGCTTCTAAAGCCAATTCCGTGTGCAATTCACGCCCTTTTCCGTTGGAATCTACCCTATCCCAATCGTAAACTCGGTAAGTAATATCACTGGTTTGTTGAATTTCCGCTAATAAAATCCCACCACCAATAGCATGAACAGTACCGGTTTCTAATAAAAAAACATCTCCTTTTTTAACTGGAATTTCATTTAATATAGTGAGTAAACTTTTATTTTTTAAGTGGCTTAAATAGTCAGCTTGATTAGTGTCCTCTTTAAATCCAATAATCAAACGGGCACCTTTATCGGCATGCATCACATACCACATTTCCGTTTTTCCAAAAGAATTGTGTCTGGCTTTAGCCAATTCGTCATTTGGATGCAATTGAATCGATAAATCTTCCCGAGCATCTAGGTATTTGAATAACAACGGAAATTGCTTTCCAAATCTGCTATACACTTCTTTTCCTAAAATTTCTTCCGGAAATTGGTCTATTAATTCATTTAGATTCTTCCCTTTTAAAATGCCATTATTGACAACACTTACATCATTTGGAACCGTTGATAATTCCCAACTTTCCCCCGTAATTTCAGAAGAAATGGATTTATTCAAATAATCGCGTAGTTTTGTTCCTCCCCAAATGCGTTCTTTAAAAATGGGTTCAAAAGTAAAAGGATAAAGTGGTTTGGTCATTTTTTTTTCTTGCAAAGGTCAAAAATAAGCAATTGATTTGACACTATCTTCTTATCAAACACTTATACTGTTTTTTTAAGCATCTGAAGTGCTTTTTCAATGTGAATTTTAGCCGATAAATTGTCGAAAATCAATCGTATAATTCCATTTTCATCTGTTACATAAGTCACTCGTCCGGGAAGAAGTCCAAATAAAGCGGTTGGTACACCAAAAAGTTTTCTGATATTTTTATCTTCATCCGATAATAAAATAAAAGGAAGCTTGTGCTTCGATACAAACTTTTGATGAGAAGCGATTGAATCACTGCTGACTCCTATTACTTCAGCACCTAAATCGGTAAAATCTTCATATTGATCTCTAAACGAACAAGCTTGCGTTGTACAACCCGGTGTATCGTCTTTTGGATAAAAATAAATTACTGCCGGTTTTTTATCCAATCCTATTGAACTGTCAAAAATATTTCCGTTTGTATCTTTTGCGGTAAACCGAGGAATTTTGTCTCCAACTTTCAGTGCCATTTTAGTTTCCTCTATAGGTTACAAAATTGCGTGGTGTTTCATACAAAACAACTTCCAATTCTAATTCATTTTTTATTTGAGGTCGTAATTTATTCCAAATTACAACGGCAATATTTTCAGCTGTTGGATTCAAATCAAAAAAATCAGGCACATCTACATTTAGATTTTTATGGTCAAAAGCCTCTTCAATATGCTCTTTAATTAAATCGGATAAAATCTTTACATCCATGACAAAACCTGTTTCCGTGTCAATTTCTCCGGTTACACTGACAATTAATTCATAATTATGTCCGTGAAAATTTGGATTATTACACTTACCAAAAACCAAATCGTTTTTTTCAATCGTCCAATCTTTACGATACAATCGATGAGCGGCGTTAAAATGAGCTTTTCTGGAAACAGTAACTTTCATGGCAAATGGTTAAAGGTAATTGGTAAAAGGTTATAGTTTGTGCTCTTCTAAATAATGATAAAACTCATCAAAAATAATTTTAAACCAAACGGTATAAATCTCCGAGTGAATTTGCATGTCTTCTTTAATAGCTTCAATACTCATCCATTTCCAATTTTCAACTTCATCAGGATTAATTATTGGTTTATTATTGTAATATCCAATCATTACATGATCTAATTCATGCTCTGTCAAACCATTATCAAAAGGAGCTTTATAAATAAAATGAAACAACTCCTTCAATTCGGCAGAAAAACCCATTTCCTCACTTAATCGTCTCGTTCCTGCTTGAATATTAGTTTCACCTTCCCGTTGATGACTACAACACGTGTTTGTCCACAATAAGGGTGAATGGTATTTTTGATGAGCTCGTTGTTGAAGCATAACTTCGTTTTTATCATTTAAAATAAAAACAGAAAAGGCACGGTGCAAAACCGCTTTTTCATGAGCTTCCAATTTATTCATCAAACCAATTGGTTCATCTTTCTCATTGACTAAAATTACTTTCTCTTCTATCATAGCACTTTTATAGCTCTTCAAAGGTAAGAAAAAGTTCGTTTTTATTTGAATTTATATAGATTTGTGAAAAGTTTAACGGGTGTTGAAGTCTATAAGATTTACAAACTCTCCTTAATCTTCAACGCACATTTTTCGCCGTCAATCGCAGCAGAAACAATTCCACCTGCAAAACCTGCTCCTTCTCCACAAGGATAGAGTCCTTTAATTTGAAGATGTTCTAAGGTTTGAGCATCTCTGGGAATTCGAACCGGTGATGATGTGCGACTTTCCGGTGCATGCAAAATGGCTTCGTTGGTTAAATATCCTTTCATTGATTTGCCAAATTGAAGAAAACCTTCTCGCATAATTTGGGTAAGAAAACCAGGAAAAACCTGTCCCATTTCAACCGAAGTCGTTCCCGGAACATACGATGTTTTAGGAATCGAAGTAGAAATTTTATTTTGCGTAAAATCAATCATTCGTTGTGCAGGAACTTTCTGTGTCTGTCCAGCCAAATGCCATGCTTTTTGTTCGATAGATTTTTGAAATTCCATTCCGGCTAGAGGTCCAAATTTGGCAAAAGGTTTAAAATCTTCCAATTTTAATTCTACTACAATACCGGAATTGGCAGTAGCTTGATCTCTTTTGGAAGGCGACCAACCGTTGGTAACCACTTCACCCGGACTAGTAGCACAAGGAGCAATTACACCACCCGGACACATACAAAACGAATACATCCCACGACCATTCACTTGCTTGACGATGGAATACGGAGCCGGTGGCAAATAATCTCCCCGAAAATCGCAGCTATACTGAATCGAATCAATCAATTCCTGTGGATGTTCTGCACGAACCCCTAATGCAAAAGGTTTCGCTTCGATAAGGATTTTTTTTCTGTCTAATAATTCGAAAATATCACGAGCGGAATGTCCGGTCGCCAAAATCACTTTATTAGCCGAAATTGTTTCTCCATTTTGGGTTAAAATTCCTTGCATTTCATTGTTTTTGACAATAAAATCCGTCACACGGGTTTCAAATAAAACTTGTCCGCCGCATTCGATGATTTTTTCACGAATGTCTTGAATAATTTGTGGTAATTTATTAGTTCCAATATGCGGATGAGCTTCAACTAGAATATCCGGAGAAGCTCCGAAACCAACTAATAATTGTAAAATTCTATCGACATCACCACGTTTTTTGGACCGCGTGTAGAGTTTTCCATCGGAATAAGTACCTGCTCCACCTTCGCCAAAACAATAATTAGAATCTTCGTTGACGATGTGATCGACATTGATGGCTTTTAAATCTCGGCGACGACCGCGAACATCTTTCCCACGTTCAATAACAATAGGTTTTAAACCTAATTCTATAAGTTGAAGAGCGGCAAAAAGTCCTGCCGGACCGGCTCCAATAATGATAACTTCTTTTTGATTGGCTACATTTGGATAATGGGGTAATTCAATTTTTTGTTCAGAAAAAGGTTCTCCTTGAAAAAAAACGATCAACTTCAAATTGATTTTAATAGCTTTCTGACGAGCATCAATTGAACGTTTTACAATCGAAATATGTTGAACTTCTGATAGCGAAACACGAATCATCTTAGCCACATGATCTTTTAATAAAGAATCATTGGCGGCAACTTCGGGTGCTACTTGAATGAGAAGTTCTTTGGGCATCGTTATCTTTTTGCAAAAGTAATTTTTTTAATTTGTATCCCATAAAAAAAGGTTCAGCAATTGCCAAACCTTTTAGATCAAGATTTTAAAAAAAAATTAATTTTTAATAAACTTATAATTTAGTTTTTGATTATTTACTTCAATTGAGATGAAATAAACTCCGGATTGTAGTTGACTCACATCTATATTTTGATAGGAATCAGCATTTTTCAATTCTTTGATTAGGCTACCATTAATCGTAAATATTTTAAAAATATCAATTGAAAAAGTGCTTAAATTATTGATGTTAATCACATTATTTGCCGGATTTGGGTAAATGGATATTGCTCTTTTCAACTGCGATTCATCTGCTAAACTCAATGCTACACTTTCTTCTAAAAAGTCAGCAATACCGTTAGAGTTTGTGTCATCATCCATTGGGTTATTGTTTCCGTTGTAATCTTCATCAATGGTTAATATACCATCTCCGTCATCATCATTATCAAGATAATTGGGAATTCCGTCTAAATCTGTATCAACATTAGTTATATCATCTGAACTTCTTCCATCACCAAAAACATATTCAAATTCGGTTAAAACCATATCTCCATCATCATCATTATCGAGAAAATCAGGAATTCCATCACCATCAGTATCGTCATTAGCTAGATTTCCATCACCATTTACATCTTCTAAATCGGTAGAAACAGAATCTGAATCATAATCATTTGCACAATCAACAACTGAAATTTCAACTTCTGTTATCGTCCCGCCACCAACGGCATAAAGTGTTTGATTGTATGGATTTATGTTAATATAATTTGTTCCAGGCAAAGCATTTACTCCCGTGGTTGCATCCGATAATGTTTCATGAATAGTTACATTTTGCGGTAAATTAGAATCGATAGCTTCTTTGATTAAGTCCAAATTAAACGATTCAAATCCATCTAAATCATTATCACAAACCGTGTAATAATATACTGAACTTACATTTGGTCTTGCAAATCGCCATCCTTCTTCTGATGCTGTCCAAACTCCTGTATTTCTTCCGGGAGGAGTGTAGGAAATACTACCACTTTCATTTATTATACCAATTAAAGCGTTTCCACCATTCCAAGTAGAACAAACCGGTTTGTCAACAATTTGTACATCAATGAAGTTAAATGTTTCATATAATATCAATTGAAATGTGCTTTTTAACTGCGTACAGGAAAAATGTGGTTGATTTTCGAACAAGACAACAAATTTTCTATATGGTGCATAACCAACTAACGAGTAAGTTAAAGAACCTGTTTGATTTGAATTATACATATCGTGATAACATGCAAAAATTGAGTTCTTTATGTTAAGTTGAGAAATTTGAGCATTTAAATTCCACTCACTAAAAGTGCTTGCCAAATTTAAATTAAAACTGACATAACCATTTGTACTGATAGTCAATTGATTAAAATTATTTCCGAAATAATTAAAATCAAAACCAATTGGAATTACTCCAGAGTGCAAATCATCGCTGGTTGTAATTGGTGTAGCAGTTGAAGTATAAATCTGATGTGGAATTGCAGAAACGGTATAATTTGTTTGTGAAAAACCGAGGTTAATAACAAATAAAAAAAGAAGGTGAATTTTTGTTAAGTAATTGTTTTTCATATGATTTTTTTTTCAAATGTAAAAAAAAGTTTTAATTTTTCATGTTTTTCTAACTAATGTTTGAAAAGTAATAAAAATAATAGTTGAAAGAATTATTAAAGTAATAGAAATGAATTTACTTTTGCTAAAAAAAAGATGTCAAGAAGGATAAAATTGATTTGGGATTTCAGAGGCCCTGCTTCTTCCAAAACTGCGGAACACCATGAAATTCACTTAAAGGAATTTATCACTGCTGAAAAATTTCCTATAAATATTACCGGTTTTGAAATATACAATGAAATGTATGCCATCGCATTTATGGTTGTTTCCGATGAAAACATGATAGCGGTAAGAGATGCCTTAAAACCTCATCGAGGGGAATTGTTTGAATAGTTTTCAGTCGCAGTTTACAGAGAATACTAACTTAAAACTGCAACTGAACACTAATTAGCTACTTCGCTAATAAATTTAATACGCATTAAACGCAATTCTTCAATATCATATTCACCATCAAATTCTTTGAGAGCATCTTCTATTTTATCGGTTTGAGAATCCATAAAATAGTCGTGAATTTCTTCTTGTTGGTCATCATCCAGGATTTCATCAACCCAATACTTAATATTTAATTTCGTTCCGGAATAAACTATCTGTTCCATCTCTTTCAATAAATTATCCATTGTCAGTCCTTTAGCTTTAGCAATATCTTCTAATGATAATTTCCTGTCAATATTCTGTATAATATATAATTTATTAGCCGAATTAGCTCCGGTTGATTTAACAATTAAATCATCCGGACGAATAATGTCATTCTCTTCAACGTAGCGAGCAATTAATTCAATAAATGGTTTTCCATATTTTTTCGCTTTACCTTCTCCCACTCCATGTACATTACCCAATTCATCAATTGAAATTGGGTATTTCAAAGCCATATCTTCTAAGGAAGGATCTTGAAAAACTACAAAAGGAGGAACCCCCAATTTTTTGGCTTCTTTTTTACGTAAATCTTTCAATATAACCATAAGAGCCTCATCTGCAGTACCGGTAGATTTAGACGCAGCGACAATAGCATCATCTTCTACTTCACTGTATTCATGATCTTCAGTCATCATAAAGGAACTTGGATTTTTAATAAACTCTGCTCCTTCTTTTGAAAGTTTTAAAATTCCATATGTTTCGATATCTTTATGTAACAATCCTGCCACTAATACTTGACGTATTAAAGCCATCCAATACCGTTCATCATGATCACTACCACAGCCAAAAAGGTCTTGCGTATCGGTTCTATGTGCTTTAATTACGGCATTTATTTTACCCATTAAGGTAAATACGATTTCTTTCGATTTATATAAATGTTTTGTATCCCGAACAACCTTAAGCACTTTTACTACATCGTCTTTGGCTTCTGCTTTCGCTTTAGGATTGCGAACATTGTCATCCATGTCACCACCTTCCCCGGTTTCATTATCAAATTCTTCCCCAAAATAATGTAATAAAAATTTACGTCTTGACATCGAAGTTTCGGCATAAGCAACAACTTCTTGTAACAAGGCAAAACCTATTTCTTGCTCAGCAACAGGTTTACCTGACATGAATTTTTCTAGTTTTTCAACATCTTTATAAGAATAATAAGCCATACAATGTCCTTCGCCTCCATCACGACCTGCACGACCGGTTTCCTGATAGTAACTTTCCAGTGACTTAGGAATATCATGGTGAATTACAAAGCGAACATCCGGCTTGTCAATTCCCATACCAAAAGCAATTGTTGCCACAACTACTTCTACATCTTCCATCAAAAACATATCTTGATGCTTCGCTCTGGTCTTAGCATCTAATCCCGCATGATAAGGAACGGCACTGATTCCGTTAACTTGTAAAACTTGGGCAATTTCTTCTACCTTTTTTCTGCTTAAACAATAAATAATACCGGACTTACCTTTATTATGCTTTATAAATTTGATAATATCCGATTCTATATTTTTTGTTTTTGGGCGTATTTCATAAAATAAATTAGGACGATTGAACGATGCTTTATATGTAGTAGCATCAGACATGTCCAGATTTTTAAGAATATCTTCTTGAACTTTTGGAGTAGCGGTCGCAGTTAATCCAATGACCGGTACATTTCCCAAATGTTTTATAATATTTTTTAGGTTTCTATATTCAGGTCGGAAGTCATGTCCCCATTCTGAAATACAATGAGCTTCATCAATGGCTATGAATGAAATAGGCACCGATTTTAAAAAATCTACATACTCTTCTTTTGCTAAAGATTCGGGAGCAACATATAATAATTTGGTAATTCCTGAAACAATATCCTTTTTAACTTGATTTATTTCTGTTTTCGTTAATGAAGAATTCAATACATGTGCAATACCATCCTCAGAAGAAACGCTCCTGATGGCATCAACTTGGTTCTTCATCAAAGCAATCAAAGGAGAAACCACAATTGCAGTTCCGTCTTGAATTAAAGCGGGTAATTGGTAGCACAACGATTTACCACCACCTGTTGGCATTATAACAAAAGTATTTTCTTTATTCAAAATACTTTTTATGACTTGCTCTTGTAAGCCTTTAAAGTGATCGAAACCAAAATACTTTTTTAATTCCTTGTGAATATCAATTTCGTTGGGATTCATTCTTATGTAATGGTATTTTAATTAAATTTGCATCCATAAAGATACAACTTTCTTTTATTCATACAAATTTTATATCTATTCCGTTTTGATAACAAAAGAAAAAATTTTAGCAACCGCTAAAGAAACCATTTTATCAGAAAGTAAAGCCATTTCAAAACTCTCTGAATTACTGACAGATGACTTAGCTGATTGCGTACGTTTGATTTATGAATCAAAAGGGCGATTGATTGTAACCGGAATTGGGAAAAGTGCCATTATTGCTCAAAAAATTGTAGCTACTTTAAATTCTACCGGAACACCTTCCTTGTTTTTACATGCATCAGAAGCAGTTCACGGTGATTTAGGAATGGTACAACCCAATGACATCATTATTTGCATTTCAAAAAGCGGCAATAGTCCGGAAATAAAAATTTTAGTTCCCATTTTAAATCGTTTTGGTAACACTTTAATTGCTATGACCGGGAACCTATCTTCCTTTTTAGCTAAAAATTCAACTTATGTTTTAGATACAACTGTTGAAAAAGAAGCTTGTCCGAATAATTTAGCACCAACAAACAGTACAACAGCACAATTAGTAATGGGTGATTGTTTAGCAGTTTGTCTCATGGAAATAAGAAATTTTAAAAGTGAAGATTTTGCCAAATATCACCCGGGCGGAGCTTTAGGTAAAAAATTATTGCTTCGGGTTAAAGATATGTTGGATGATTCAAGGAAACCAATGGTACAAGCAGATGCAACCATTCAAACTGTTATTTTTGAAATTTCTGAAAAAAGATTAGGTGTAACTGCTGTAATAGAAAATGATAAAATTATTGGTATCATTACTGATGGTGATATTCGAAGAATGCTGAGTAAAACAGAAACAATCACAGGCATTAAAGCTAGGGATATAATGACCGTAAATCCAAAAATGATTCAATCTGATGATATGGTGGTGAAAGCCCTTAACATCATGGAAGATTTTTCAATCACACAACTCATTGTGAGTGATGACTCTATTTATAAAGGTGTAATCCATTTACATGATATTTTAAAAGAAGGAATTGTATAATGGCAGATAAAAACACCAAAGAAATGTCATTTCTAGACCATCTTGAAGAATTAAGATGGATGTTAGTTCGAAGTGTATCAATCATTTTGGTTCTTGCTATTGTCGCTTTTTTCTTCAGTGATTTTATTTTTACTGATATTCTTTTTGGCCCTAAAGATCCGGACTTTATAACTTATCACTTTTTTTGTAAAGTAACCCAATTCTTTGGATTTACAGATTCTGATATTTGCAATGTTGAAATGCCTTTTATCATTCAGAATACCGATATGGGTGGACAAGTATCTTTATTAATATGGGTATCTATAACGGTTGGATTTGTAGTAGGTTTTCCTTTTATATTGTGGGAAGTTTGGAAATTTATAAGTCCTGCTCTCTATTCTAAGGAAAAAAAATATGCAGGAGCTTTTGTCATCATATCTTCTTTCCTTTTTTTCATTGGAGTGCTTTTCGGATATTTTATTATTACCCCGCTTTCAGTTTACTTTTTTGGTTCCTTCACTACAAGTACTGAAATTGTAAATGAATTCAATTTAGAATCTTATACCAGTATGATTAAAACATCCGTCATTGCTTGTGGTGTTTTATTTGAACTACCTATTATAATTTACTTTTTGTCCAAAATGGGCTTGATTACTCCTGAATTTTTGAAAAAATACAGAAAATATGCTCTTGTCATTGTCTTAATCGTTTCTGCCATTATTACACCTCCCGATGTTATCAGTCAAGTAATTGTTGCTATTCCTATTATGATTCTCTATGAATTTAGTATTTTAATAAGCTATCTTGTAGTGAGAAAACAATTGAAAGAATCTAATTCAAATTAATATTTAATCTATGTCAAATATAGTTCAAGAATTTAATGATTATCGTTCCAAAATGAACGAAAAACTACTTTCTGATAATAACTTAATTATCAAACGTATTTTTAATTTAGATACCAATGCTTATGCAGAAGGTGCATTGGATGTAAAAACAAAAGAGTTATTAGGCTTAGTCGCTTCAGCCGTTTTACGTTGTGATGATTGCATCAAATACCATTTAGAAACTAGTTATAAACACGGTATAACTCGTGAAGAAATGATGGAAGCGATGGGAATTGCCACCTTAGTTGGAGGAACAATAGTTATTCCACATTTACGTCGAGCTTATGAATTTTGGGAAGCTTTAGAAAATCAGCAATAAGATAATCTATTGTTAATTTAGGTTATACAATCTACAAAATTTGTTTATTTGTGTTAGAATATAATCTCATAAAATCAGGAACTAGCAACTATAAAAATGAAATTAAGAGCCGAAAATATTGTTAAAACATACAAAGGAAGAAGTGTTGTTAAAGGCGTTTCTGTAGAGGTAAACCAAGGAGAAATTGTGGGTTTATTAGGCCCAAATGGTGCCGGAAAAACCACTTCTTTTTACATGATTGTTGGTTTAGTTAAACCCAATAGTGGTAAAATATTTCTTGACGATTTAGAAATCACCGACTTTCCAATGTACAAAAGGGCTCAAAATGGAATTGGGTATTTAGCTCAAGAAGCTTCCGTTTTTAGAAAATTAAGCATTGAAGATAACATTTTAAGCGTTTTACAGTTAACCAAACTTTCCAAAGCTGAACAGGAAGCAAAAATGGAAAGTTTGATTGATGAATTTGGATTACAACACATTAGAACGAATAGAGGTGACCTATTATCCGGTGGTGAACGCCGGAGAACTGAAATTGCAAGAGCCTTAGCAACTGACCCAAAATTTATCTTATTAGATGAACCATTTGCCGGAGTTGACCCTGTAGCAGTAGAGGACATTCAACGAATTGTTGCACAATTAAAAAATAAAAACATCGGTATACTGATTACCGACCATAACGTTCAAGAAACGTTAGCAATCACGGACAAAACTTATTTAATGTTTGAAGGTGGTATCTTAAAAGCCGGTATTCCGGAAGAACTTGCTGCTGATGAAATGGTTAGAAAAGTATATTTAGGACAAAATTTTGAATTGCGTAAAAAAAAGCTGGAATTTTAAGTTTACGTCACTGCAAAACGAAATAGTTCAACATTTTTGGAGTTCCATTATAAATATTGATATCGACAGGACCTTTGATTCCTGGAATTGTAGCTTTTTCAGTAAACTGCCAAAAAAGCCAATCATCTTTAATTTGTTCTACAAAAAAATTGTAATTGGCAATCCAAAATGAGTAGCCTTTAAATTCTTTTTTCAAAAAATCTTTATAATAACTTTCGCCTGAATAAATAATCGGTTTAACACCATAATGGTTTTCAACTTTTGTTAACCATCGACGTAATCCAACTTTTAAACTATCGATTGATTGTGTTTTAGGTAAGTTTTCAATATCTAAAATTGGAGGAAAATCTCCTTTTTTAAGCGTAACAGTTTTGATGAAATTATCAGCTTGTTTAATTGAATTTTCATTGGGACGATAATAGTGATAGGCTCCACAAACAAATCCGTTTTCTTTTGCTTTCGACCAATTATGTTTAAATTTAGCATCAATTCTATCTTTCCCTGCAGTTGCCCTGATGAATGCAAACGCTAATTGGAAGGTATCTTCAACTGTTTTAACTTCTTCCCAACGAATATCACCTTGGTATTCTGAAACATCTAAACCAAAGACATTTGAAGAATGTTTGCTTAATACTTGGAAAATTCTTGCTCCTTCAATTTTTGTAGTATTAGCC
The DNA here is from genome assembly GCF_013822155.1 of Flavobacterium sp. Taxonomy (GTDB): domain Bacteria; phylum Bacteroidota; class Bacteroidia; order Flavobacteriales; family Flavobacteriaceae; genus Flavobacterium. Next base: position 13,262 of record NZ_PNJW01000023.1, on the reverse strand, counting down.
GTTTTTAATTCATGTCTGGAGCGAAAACTAAAATAGTAAGCCAATGCTTCTCTATAATGATATCCTGCAATTCCAATAAATAATAGAAATAATAAAAATGCTCCAATAGATAAAAACTTTCCTGAAAAAGGCGATTTTTTACGACTGGATTTTCTTTTTACAGTAGGTTTTCTTTTAACCGGTTTTCTCATTTATTAGAAAATAATGAAACTCAAAACGATTATTGATCCATTTTATTTTGAATTACAGAAAGCAGAACATAAAGTAATATTACTAATGGCAATCCTAGTATCTTAAGACTAAACAATAAAATTAGGGAAAACAGTAAAAAAAGGACTTGTATCTTGTGCGTTTCCCATGAAAAATTCTTCATTTTTAAAGAGAAAAGAGGAATCTCAGCATTTAAGATATAAGCACTAAAAGCTGAAATCGCCATCAAAAAGTAAGGGTTACTCAAGAATTCTTTTAATCCTAAAAAAGTTGTAGAATCTATAATTAAAGGGATACTTAATATAAATAATGCATTGGCCGGAGTAGGCAAACCAATAAAAGAATTAGTTTGACGGGTATCAATATTAAATTTAGCCAAACGATAACAAGAACCTAATGTTATTAGAAAACCAGCCAATGGCAAAATATGGTTGGTTGGAAAAAAATCATCAAATACTGAAATACCTTCATTTTGATACTTAAAAATCAATTGAAACATCACAAATCCGGGAACAGCTCCACTGGTTACCATATCTGCTAAAGAATCTAATTGAACCCCCAATGGACTTTGAACTTTAAATAAACGGGCAAAAAAACCATCAAAAAAATCAAAAAATATTCCCAAACAAACAAAGAAAAAAGCAATATCAAACCGATTTCTAGCTACAAAAACTAACGCTATACAGCCTGATAATAAGTTTAATAATGTAATAAAATTGGGTATTTTCGACTTAATATTCATATTCAATGGTTTGAAAACAAATTTAATACAATAACTCACAAACAAGTGCGTTTTTTACTTGATATTTTTATGGGAGTGTTTTTTTCTGTTTTATTTCATCAATAGAAAGAAGCACCTCACTAAAATTTTCTATTTTTGAGAAAAAATTGTAAAACCCAAAGGGTATATAAAAAATTTGCTTTGAAAAAAACCTTTATATGTTTTTTGCTGTTCATCACGTCCTTTTCTTATAGCCAATCCATCAGAAAATATTCTAATGAGTTCATGAATATTGGTGTAGATGCAGCGGCTTTAGGAATGTCAAATGCTGTTACAGCCAATTCAAACGATGTGAATTCAGGCTATTGGAATCCGGCAGGATTAATCCATTTAGAAGACAATCAGCTATCTTTAATGCATGCCAGCTATTTTGCCAATATAGCCCAGTATGATTATGCTGCCTTTGCCATGCCAATTGATGACCGGAGTGCTTGGGGATTTTCATTAATACGTTTTGGAGTTGATGACATTCTAGACACTACTCAACTTATTGACAGCGAAGGAAATATTGATTATAACCGAATTAATTTATTTTCAACTGCTGATTACGGAGCAACTTTTTCATATGCCAGAAGTCTTCAAGTACCGGGTTGGCAATACGGAGTAAATGCAAAAATTATCCGAAGAATTATAGGAAAATTTGCTAATTCGTGGGGTTTTGGAATAGATGTTGGGATTCAATTTGAACGTAATGACTGGAAATTTGGGTTAATGGTCAGAGACATCACAACAACCTATAATGTTTGGAACATTGATGAAGAGAAATTCCAAAGCATTGCCGATGCGATACCGGGTGAAAATCAGGAATTGCCGGAAAGCACAGAAATTACGCTTCCAAAAGCTCAATTTGGAATTTCAAGAAAATTCGAATTTAATTATGATTATACTTTACTGAGTTCATTAAATTTGAATATGCAGTTTGCCAAAACCAATGATATTATTTCAACTGATGGCGTTAGTATTGATCCGGCTTTTGGCTTTGAATTTGGGTATACCGATTTAGTATTTTTAAGAGCCGGAGTAGGGAATTTTCAAAACATCCAACAAATTGACAATTCAGAAAAAGTGGGATTTCAACCTAATATTGGTTTAGGTTTTAAATACAAAGGAATTCAAATCGATTATGCATTAACCGATATTGGCGATCAAAGTGCCGCATTATATTCAAATGTTTTCTCGGTCAAAGTAGATTTGGGAATTTTTAGATAGTTCGTATGATTCAAAAATTACATTTCTATATTTTATTATTGTTTATTTCACTTAATGGACAATCTCTATTTAGTCAAACCTATCCCCTATCTCCACAATCTAAAATAAGTATTTTAACTTGTGGAAGTGGTGAAGAATTGCATTCTATTTTCGGACATACCGGTATTCGTATTCAAGAACCCTCTCGTGGTATAGATGTGGTCTATAACTTTGGTATGTTTGATTTCAGTACGCCCAATTTTTATTTAAAATTTGTAAAAGGCGATATGCAATACTATGTTGCCAACAGTTCATTTGAACATTTTATGTATTCCTATCGAATGGAAAACAGAAGTGTTTTTGAACAGGAATTAAATTTAACAACGGAACAAAAGCAAAAACTTTTTGATAATTTAAATCAAGCTGTATTTTCTGAAGGACGCTTTTATACTTATAAATTTATTGATAAAAACTGCACAACAATGGTGGTTGACAAAATAAATGATGAATTAGGGAAACCTGTTATTAAAAAAGTGGGCAATATCGAAGAAAGTTATCGTGATGTTCTTAATCCATATTTAGCTAATTTATTTTATGAAAAATTAGGAATCAATATTATTTTTGGCCACAGAACCGATGAAAAAGCTGAACAATTATTTCTTCCAATTGAATTATTAAAAAGTTTAGAGCAACTTGAAGTTAACAACAAACCTTTAGCCGGTAAAACGGTAACATTATTCCAACAAGATGTTACATTACTTTCAAATTCATGGTGGAATACTATTTATACTTTTCTATTATTTTTAGTATTAGTTGTGGTTTCTAATAGAAATTGGATATACCTGCTTTTTTTATTCCTTTTAGGTAGTTTAGGAATCTTCCTGTCATTAGTGGGATTTTATTCTTTGCATCGGGAAGTATTACAAAACTATAATGTTCTGCTTTTTAATCCGTTTTTAATTGGATTAGTTTATTGCTATATCAGGAAGAATTTGATTTGGTTTAAACGCATATTTTACTTTGTTTTGACAAGTTTTAGCATTTATTTGCTTTTTATGCTAAACAAAACACATTTGTTCCAAATGCTACCTATTCTACTGACGATAGTAATAATTCTTTTTAAATTAAGAAAAAGAATCCTTTCAACTCAATAATTTATTGACCCCTAAAAAATAAGATTGTACTTAGGGTTTTAAGCATTATATTAAAATCTAAAAAAATGCTTCGATGTTTGATGTAGTACAAATCATATTGCAATTTGATTAAACTGTCATCAATAGAATCTCCATAAGAATAATTTACCTGAGCCCAACCTGTTAATCCCGGTTTTACAACATGACGCGTTTGATAAAAAGGCATAATTTCAGCAATTTCATTGACAAAAACAGGTCTTTCAGGTCTCGGACCGATAACAGCCATATGTCCTAATAAGATATTTATAAACTGAGGAAACTCATCAATTCTGCTTTTTCTTAAAAATTTCCCAAACGGAGTTATTCTGGCATCATTTGTAGTGGCAAAAACAGCTCCAGCTGATTCTGCATTTTTGACCATCGTTCTGAATTTAATAATCCTGAACTCTTCTCCATTTTTACCTACCCGAATTTGAGAATAAAAAAGTTTCCCTCGATTTCCTATAAAATTACCAATTAAAATAAATGGAACAAAAAACAAACCAAGAGTAATTCCAATTATCGCTATTATGTATTCAAATATTCTAACAAAAAGTAAGTACAATTGATTTTGATTACTTCGACTAAAAGGAAAATATCGATAAAAATCTCTCGCAACGTATTGAACAGGAATCCGTTGTGTCAAGTTCTCATAAACATGGGTATATTCTCTAATGATAAAACCATTTTCAAGTAGTAGCAACAATTTATTATATAAATCTACTGTAATTTCTTCTGTTTTTTGAGTAGCTATAACAATCTCAGAAATTGAATTCTTTGAAACAAATTTTTCTAAACCGGCCACAGAAATAATAGAAACCGTTTTATTTAGAATAGAAAAATCTGAATTTTCATCTGTATTAACTAAGGCAACTATAGTATAATGCGGGTCTACACTTTTTAATCCCAAAATCAATTCATCGGCTAATTCTTTTTCACAAATTAGAATAACTTTCTTTTCAAAACGATGTGAAGCCAGGTATTTTAAATAAAACATCCTCCATAAAAATAAAGCGATAAAAATTGCTATATAAAAATATAGAATTTGCAACCGATTTGAGGGTAATGTTGGTGTAAAAAATGGCGTCAATAAAAAAACTAAAACAGTTGTAGAAGACGTCAATATTATACTCTTTATAACCTGAAATTGATTACTGGCTACTTGAAGATTATACATTTCAAAAACAGAACCTATAATTAGGATATAAGCTCCTAAAACAATAATCCAATAAAAATTATAAGTGGTGATTGAGAAATAGTCAAATTGAAATACTATCCCAACAATATAAAGTGAAAGTAAAACAAATAATACATCAAAGAGTCGGAGAAGTATTTTTCTCTCGGAAACTTCAAAATGTATTTTCTTTTTACTTTGCATTATTTTCAATATTTAAATTGAAGGTGCAATTTAGTAATTTATGAAAGATTTTTTACCCTATTTTAATATTTCTTTCCATTGGTTTTTAACAACATTCCAATCAAATTGTTCTGCTTCTTTTCGCCCGTTTACACTTAATTTTCTTGCTAATTCCGGGTTCTCAATCAATTCTGTAATTGACTTCACCATTTCATCTACATCTGAATCATTTACCAATAGTGCGTTTTCCCTATCTTCAAGAAGAAATGGAATACCGCCAACATTTGTTGATACAATTGGCAGTCCAAGTGCCATTGCTTCGATAACACTTACGGGAGTATTGTCAAAATGGGTAGTATTAATGAAAATATCATATTTTTTTGAAAGTTGAGTCCATTCAGCTTTTGTTAATCTACCTGATAATTTAATATCTACTTTGTTCTTTTCAATTAACTGTTGAACAACCTCTTTGCTCATATCTTTATAAGGACCAACCATACATAATTCAGCATCAGGATAAATTTTTTTCAACTTAGAAAAAACCTTTAAAGCCATTTCAGGATTGTAAATCGATGCAAAAGCTCTCACCCAAAGAAGCCTAGGTCTTACAATATTTCTTAAATCGTGATTATACTCAGAAACAGAAATAGTATTTGGAATTTGTTTAACATTTTTTATCTGAAACTCCTTTAAGTGATGAAACAAATAACCGGATGGTGTAATATTTATATAAGAATTATTGAAAAGTAACCTTGACAAAAAAGGATTTTTCTTAATTCTATTTGGCAAATTACCTCCATGCAAAATGGGGATATACTTGATTTTTAATAACCGACAACATTGACTAATTATGAAAGCATACCAAAAATTTAGTGTACTGTAGGTATCAATTAAAACGAAATCAACTTTTTTAAAATTAATAACAGTATCAAAAATCATATCTAATAACCTAAGAATAGGGTTATTTTTAGACGATGACATAATTACATTGAAACCTTCTTTTTCTAAAAGCGGCCCTAGCGTCTCAATTGTTGAAACGTTTATTCCATGTTTCGATAATTTGTTTCCTATATATAACAGTGTTTTCATCCATTTGGATTTTTAATAAACATAATGCATAAACAAAAGAAGGAGCTGCAGTTCTCATGGCTGCATGATTTAAGGTTAGAAACCAAAAAGCCAAAAAACTCAATAGAAAAAAATGGTTTCTATTATCTATAAATAGAAAAAGAGGTGTTGCAATTAGTAATAAAAGTCCCATTATTCCAAACATTCCATGCTCACCAATCATTCTGGTTACTTCATTATGAGAGGCTATACTTGCATCAAATAATTGTCTTCTATATACTGTTCCACTTCCAACACCACCACCCAAATAGGGGCTCTCTAAAAACAAATCAATTTCTGTTAAAGCAATTTCCTCTCTTCCGGAAAGCATACTTGCTTTTTCTCTTCCTTGGGCATCTTGATTAGCATATCTTTTCTCAATTAATCCACCTGTTAAAAAAACAGTATATAACCAAATAATAATAAAAACAGAAATTAAAGTACCGATAGATAATACTATTTTCATTTTAGCATTACTATTACCTTTAAAAAAAACTATACCTAATAAAAGTATTACCATAAATAAGCCAGTTAATAATCCCCCTCTGGAAAAAGTTAACAAGGCTCGATAACTAAAAAAGCAAACAATTAAAAGATTAATAAGTAATTGCCATTTTGTTGGAGAAGAAAATAATGCTCTTGCAAAAAAAGCAAATAAACCAAACCCTAAAATGGTAGCAACTTGATTTGGACCAAAACCACCAGATGTATCAAAATTTGAACCGGTGTTTACTAAAACTTCTTTTAAATCAGGGGTATACAAAACTAAATATGTTGCACAACCAATAATCGGCAATCCCGCAAAGAGAAGTACATCCATTAATTTTTTAAAAGTTATTTTTCTGTTATAACAATAAATTGAGGCAATTATTAGACAAAATGGTCCAGACAGGTTAAACATTAATATCTGCCTGAATCTTTCTTCTTGATTTATTGTTAGCATACCCATAACAATTCCTGGTAATAATAAAATAAAAAAAACTAAGTAAGGAACTGCATTCTTTGAAAATCCTTTAAAATACATTCCTAAAAGCAGCACCCCCATTACTGAGTACTTTACGAATTCATAATTCAGAGTTCCTTTTGTCATTCTTAAAAAAACCTCAGCCCCCATAAAATAAGCCGCAACTAATAATGCCTCTTCATTTTTATTATGATTTCTAAAAATCCAAAAAACACCTATCAACAAAATCAATAACCCATAAACAATTGCCATGGGCCTAAAAATAAAAAATAACACTCCTAATCCGGAGTGAAAAACTAGTAAACTGTTATACTGGGTATTAGTGTACATTTTTTACTTTTTACTTTTTACTTTTTACTTTTTAAATTTAAAACAGAATTACACAAATGAAAATAATAGTGATCAAAAGTAAACAATTCTGAGAGCTCTTGAATTTTATTTGCTTTTAAAAGAAGTTTTTCGTTAGATGTTTCAAACGCACTTTGAACTACTTCCGAATAAGTAACTTTACCCTTTAAATCCCAAACAAACCCGTTTTCATCATTTAAATAATGCTTTATGCTACTTACATTAGACACCACAGGTATAGTACCATAACAAGCAGCCTCAGCAATTACTTTTGGGAAACCCTCATTAGAACTAGGGAGCATAAAAAAATGAGATTTTGCTAAATAATGATGAACACTAGGTCTATCTAAATAGCCATGAAACTGAACGGAAAGGTCAAGATTTTTTGCTTGTAATTCACACATAATCTTATTTGGACCATCACCAATAATATGTATTTCTTTAATTTTTTCTTTTGGAATCGTTGCTAAGGCATTCAAAATTCTGTCAACCCCTTTTACATGGTCAATACGACCTACAAAAGTTAATACAAAAGGAGGTTCGAACTTTTTATTATCTGCAATTTTTGCTCCCTCTTTTATGTTAAGCTGTGTCAAACAAGGATTCTCAAAAGAAAAACATTGTGGAGCTTGATTTAGCCAAAAACCATTAATTGTAACCGGAAAATTAATCCATTTTTTTTGCAAAAACCATCGTTGCCATCCATTTGATCTAGGTGGTCGCTCTTGTTCCCAATCACCGGCATATTTAACCCAAAAAATGTATTTCCTCTTCCAAATCCATGTAAATAAAGGCAATAAAAATAATCCCATTGCGGTGGGTACTCTAAGCTGTACTTCAGTAGCATTTGCCAAATTCTTTTTTACAGTCCGAATTATTCCAGGCATTTTAAAAAGAATATTCATTTTTTTAAAAAATGTGTTCCCTCCGTAAGCTGGTATTGGAACATAAGTAATATTAGACTGATTATAAGCAACTGAACTTAATGGTGGCTTTTCATTATACAAACAGGCTACATGTACAACTTCTTCCCAATGATTTGCTAAATAATTAATTTCATGAACAGTTGGTCCCCATCCTTTAGGAATTCCTTCTTCAATATAATGTTCTGTGTGTGATATTATAACAAGTTTCTTTCTTTTCATTCTTCTAAAACATTAATATATTTTGGAATAATATATTCCCATTTACTTTGTAAAGCCCATTGTTTTGCTTGAATTGAATAGCTATTATAGTTATTCAAAATTTCTAAAATAGCTTCTTTGATTTCAACTGGATTATGGGGGGAAACTAACTTTCCATTAAAACCATCTTTTATAGCGTCTGCAATACCTGAGTTTTTGGACCCAATAGCTGGAAGTCCTAATGCATTTGCTTCTAATACTGCAATTCCAAATCCTTCAAAATCACCATTACTCAAATTTTCACTTAACATCATAAAAATGTGACTCCTTTGCATTTGATTATACATTTCATTGTCAGATAAAACACCGTGGAAAGTAACATTTTCTATAACATTCATCTTCAATGTTAAGGTAATATTTTTATCTAATTCTGATAAAATGCCTATACAATGATAGTGCACGGAACTATTTGATTTCAGTATTTCTGGTAAAGCATTAATCACATTATGCTGCCCTTTTCTTTGAGTCAAATTTCCAACAGTTACTAATGAAATTCCTAATTCTTTTTCAATTAATTCCTTTTTTATTACAGGCAAAACAACTCCATTATTTATTACAACTACTTTCGCTAATGGCAATATATCCAATATTTTATTTTTTGTAAAATTAGAAACAGCAATTAATTTTCTGCATTTTTTTAAACTCAACTTAGTAAGCAATTTACTAATTGAACCACCTGCTCTTAATTCTGTCCCATGAATCACCCCTAAGTATTTATTATTTCTAAAAAACAGCGATACAAAACCAATAGTCCAAAGTGAAAATTTTCCTGAACCAATAACAATTTGTTGCTTTCCTTTAATAATTTGAATTATTGTTTGTAGAATTCTATTCCAGTAAGTTCTTCCAAAACTTTTTTTTGCAATTCGAATTACCTTAAAACTTAAATTAGTATCAAAAATATCTTCTTTTTCCCAATCATCAGATCGACGATCGGTAATCACTGTTACCATATATCCATTTTGTGATAAACCCATTGCTAACTGTAAAGCATGAGTACCAATACCACCAGGCAAAGGAGGAAATTCAGAAGTAAGTAAAATAATATTCCTCAATTTATATTTTTAGGTAATTGACTCCCTTCTTTAATGTTTTTTAAATATTCCGGAAACAATTCATTTTCCGGCAATAATAATAAATGACATTTTCCCCTATGGGCAATAACTTCAGGCGACTCAATTCGTTTTGAATTACAGAGATAAAATGCATTATATTGATTTGAAATACACCAATCTAAAACTTTTTTTGCATTTTGTACCATTGGCAATTCTGGTGGGGAATGCATTTCTATCATAAACTTTGTTTTTTTAAGTGAGGCTGTTTTTATTGCCCCTTGCAATGCTAATGATTCTGCTCCTTCTACATCAATTTTGATTAAATCGGGAACAACTTTTACCTTATCAACAATAGTATCAATAGTCATTTGACTAACAAAATAATAAGAATTCACTGCTTTAGCAGTTTCAGCATGTCCTGAAAACATACTACCCGCTTCACCGGTTCCTACGGTATAAAATTTTATTTTTTCTCCATCTTTATCGCTTATAAAAGCATTTACAAATTTTGTTTTTAAACCAAATCCATTTATCACCATATTTTGAGCTGCCTCTGCCAAAGCTTCCGGATTAGGATCTGCTAAAAGCACACTTTTATTCTTATTTTGAATTGCCGCTAATAATGACATATAACCAATATTTGAACCAATATCAAAGACATGTTCGCTATTTTTTACTAATTCAAAATACCAAGCGTCATCTTTATCAACCTTAGTTCTAAATGTTCCTTTTGACCCTTTTAATTTTACCCCAGCTATTTCAAAAGCTTGATACTTGTCAGCTTTCTTGAAAAGATAAAATACAACTATTTTTTTTAATTTTTTAAACACCTTAATTATCTAAATTAATTATTGATTATTTTAAAAACATTAACTTACTTTTTTAATCTACTTTTAAAAGTATTTTCTTTAAAAGATTTCTAAAAATTATTTGTTACTTATTTTCTACTCTTGATGCAGGAACCCCTACTAAAACAGAATTGTTAATTAAACAATCTTTTAACAAACAGGCTGATGCTCCAATTGTAATACTATCGCCGAGCATTAGTGGCCCTAGAATTACTGCATTAGCTCCTAAAGTACAATTATCACCGATGATAAAAGAATTTGGTTCACACTTTTCTTTTACTCCAATTATGTTACCTCCTGTTAACGATAAATTTTTTCCGATTATTGCTTTTCCAGAAACAACAATACCTATCGAAGGATGTAAAACATTAATCCCTCCTTTTATATCAGCGTGATAATGAATATCAATATTTGAGTAAGACTGAATTAAATTGAAAATTGGAATAAAAATTATTCTCACTCCCTTGTAATACTTACCAAAAAGTAAATATAAACTTCTTTCCAATCTATACAACCCAATTCCCCAAAAAGATCTGCTCAACCAAATAAATAATATTCTTATTTTTTGTTTTCCTAACATCCTTTTTATATCATCTCCAAAAAAATAAAATTGTTCTTTCATAATTTACAAATTAAAAAAATCATTACTCCTTCAATTTTATGGTAGCCAATTGCCATGATTTTATCATTTGAAAAATGAGTATGGGAAAAAACAATGGTGATACTAAAAAAGATAATCCATACACTACTTTATTTCCTTTAAATCTATAAGGAATCATCGCCGGTATAATTTCTTTTAACAACATTAATCGACTAGCACTATCTCCAAAATATTTTCTGGACAAATACAAAACACTGGGTACGGGTCGTGGTCCAAAAATTTTTTTTGGTCTCCAACCATCCCAACTTCCCATTTGACGTAATCCACCTTCACTAACTTTCAAATGAATTCTTTTAGCCTTTGGATTTGAAATGTTTTTATACCCGTTTAGATAGGCTCGTAATCCAAATTCTCCATCTCCCATCCTTTGCTTTTCAAATTTTAAATCAAAAAAACCAATTTTAGTAAAGATTCCTTTTTTTAACAATACATTTCCGGTATCCAATTGATCACTCCAGCGAAAATAACTGTAATGTTTTGGTATCTCAGCACCAACAACACTTAAAGAAACTCCAGAGGAGATATCAGCCTTAAAAAAGTCAATCGTTTTAAGGTGTTCAAAAACCCAATTTGATTCGATTCTAGAATCATCATCATACAATAAAATCCACTCTCCTTTTGCTTCTTTAATTGCCTCATTACGTGCCTTCCATAAAGCTTTTTCTTTTTGATACCAAAATCGTAAATTTAAATTCCATTCTTTATAAAAATCTTCCTGATAAGGTTCTGACTGATCAACAATAATAACTTCAAAATTTGTGTAACTCTGATTTTCTAAATCTTTTAAAACATCTTTTAAATAAATATAGCGATTTAAAGTTGGAATAATTATGGAAACTAAAGGATTACTTTTTACCAATGAACTTTCAAAAATATCATACTCTGAATATTCTAGAGCTGATAATGAATAATCAACTCTTTTGACTGATCTGGAATTAAAAAATCCGTAGAGTTCTTTAAAAGGATTATTCCCGGTTAAAATTCGAATCATCAAGGTATAAATTACCCAGAAATGATGAAAATTTTTTCTGAGAAATCGGTATTCATCTTTTGTTGGAATTTTTTCATTTTGCCAGATATTGTTACCCTCAGTATAATTTCTATTTATATAACCTATTTGAAAAGCAGCATAAGCCCAATCTCTGTTTTGAGCAGTTTCGGATAAATAATTTGTGTCTTTGGGTAATAAATTAAGTTGTTCTAATTGCTCCGGCAAAGGAAAATACCCCCAATCACGAGTTGGCTTAAGATTAAAATACCAAGTTGGTTTAATATATTTTAAAAAATTAAACAGCATGTGCTAAGATTTCTAAAAAATGAGCTACAGAAAGTTTTTCTTTCCATAGCTGTCTATTACTTTTTTGTAGTGATATAAATTGCACATTTGTAAGCTTATCATGAAACGCAAAAACTCTTTCCGCAATTTGATTACGTTCATTCCACTCAACCCAAACCGTATGCTTTTTCCAATCAATTTCATGTTCTAAAGGCAACAAACAATCTGTGTTTACAAATATAGGTATTTTACCCATTAGTAAAGTTTCATAAAATCGAACGGAAAAATTTCCTGCACCTCGAACACATAAAACATAGTCTGATTGTGCTATGTTGTCATAATATTCTTTTGTTGTAAATTCTCTCTGTTCAGGAGTTTGAGCACCTCCTCTATATTGAGTTCGATAAATAAAATTGCAAGTGATTTTTTTTGATTTTTCTAAAAATTGGAGCAAACTCCATCGTTCGTAAGCTGAGGCAAACATAGGCTCCCAATCTTTTCTAAAAGGATTCTCAATAACTCTTCTGCTGTTTTCCATTAAACATTTTGCGAGTTCCTTAAACCTTTTTACAGTTGAATTTGTTGCATGACCACAAAATCCAACAATCGGTTTTTCAGTTTTATCTTTAGGAATTGGGTTTTCAAGTTTATAAATTCGTTGAAAATGATCTGAAAGTGGAACTGGAAAACCTAAATTTTTAGTTGATAATTGACTCTTAAATCCACCCATTCTAAAGTAAGTAAGATTCGAAAATTCGGGGTAAGCAATTCCAAAATCATCTGAAATATAACCATAACCCTTTATATTATGCTTTACACAAAGCTGATTATACTCAATCAGTTGAAAATCTTTATTATTTTTTTTATATTGATTAATTGGCACTCCAATCAAAATAATATTTGCCTCTTCTAGCTGAGATGTATATTCAAAATTGTCTTTTAATTTCCATTCTTGTTTAACCATTTGATTATTACACCATCCAAAATCAGCAAAGAAAGGTCGGGTTAATAAAAACAATTGCTTCTTTTTTACAACAGAAAAATCTATTTCCGGAATATATATTTTCACATTAATTTAAATTTATTTTGTGTAAACAGAATTTTCTCCATA
>NZ_PNJW01000022.1 GCF_013822155.1 Flavobacterium sp. | reverse complement strand
CAATTTTTTAGGAGTGAAAAATGAAAACTATACTATTGGAAAATATGCTAAACTGAACAAGTTTAAGTATAAATACAACGATGAAAATTTAAAGTATAATGATGGAGCAATCAAAATTAATAATGAGAATTTACCTGATGAAACAATAGTTATTACATCTAAATTTTACACTCCTGATAGACCTATAGGAACATTTTTCAGCGGTTTGAGTTCAAACATTTATAAAATCTGGGAACGAGAATTAAAAGATGATTCTTCAATTGAATATAAAGAATTATCCGGAAGATTTTATTGCTTAAGATATAAAGAAATTACAGGTTCTTTTTTATTGACTTCTGAAAGTCTTGGAACAAATGCCACGGTTACAAAGTTACCATACGAAACATACTTTAGACTCTCTTGGAACCACTTAATAATAGATAATTACAAGAGCATTGAAAGCATATTTGATAAAGCAAAAGCCAAAGAATTATTAATGAATTTGAGCTTTCAAGATTATGAAGCTTTCAACATGGACAAACTAATTTATATTGACAAACGGGCATCTTATTATTTAGTCAATAAAATCAAATCATTTGTAAAAGGACAGCCTACGAATGTTGAAGTGTTTGAAGTTGATTATTTAAAAGAGATAGAAAAGAATGAGCCAACAGAAAGATATATCATCATTACAGGAGTAACTCAAGATGCTTGTGAAGTCACATTTACAATTGATACTAACATTCCACAACCGGTAGAAGTAAAATTGATACCACATACATTTACACCTGATGGTATTGGTGGATTTTTCTATGCTCCATACGGTGATCCAATAATAGTAACTTTAGAATCTAATCAAATTGTTCATACGTTCACAGAACTACCAGAACAGTACTTCGGAGGATACAAATTTAAGGTCAGATATGATGAAGGTATATTCCAACTTTTTGAAAGTAATCTTTCAGAATTGATTAATATTCCGGGTTCTTGTTACATTACACCACCAGGACTATTGACATACATTCTAATTACCAATGTACAAACTATTGCAATTCTTAATAACGGTACCACTAGGAGAATAAGAGTTGATTACACTAGTGATTTAAGTATTGCTACAATATTGTTAAGAATGTATACCACGAATCTTCAATTTTTTACTGGACTTCCAATTGTAACAGAAAATTATTTTGCACCTCCATCTGGTTCATTCGAAGTAGAAGTGCCGCATTTAAATTTTGGTGTTTTGGCTTCATACAGTCTTCAGATTAAAAATGCTCAATTTAATGTTAACTCAAATATAGCAACATCATGAGCATTTTAAGACAAAGAACTATAGCTCCAAAACTATCATACGAGTTGGGTTTATTGATTAAATCAATTAATCTTGGCCAATCAGTTATTATTTGGAATGCACAAATTTACAATTCAGAATATGATGTTGAGTTAGTTTCTGAAATACCATACACCTCAGATGACAATATGAAATTTGTACTTACTCCTATAGCAGTTGGAGAATATAAAATTCAACTTACAGCCACAAATAAATTTAGAACTTTCTTTTCATACAGCAATACCATAACATTAATAGTTGAATAGTCATGGCAGAAAAACAGACATTACTCGAATTAGATTTAGGAACAGATGCAGTAGTTCAAAAATCAAAAGAACTTAATGAACAAATAAAAACATTAAGAGAAAACCTCAATACCCTAAAAAAAGCAGAGGGAGACAATACCGAGGCTATTGTAAAAAAAGAAGCTGCATTGAAAAAGGTTTCAAATGAATATACCAATAATCAAAAAGTACTTTCAGCTTTAATAACATCAAATGCTAAATCTATTCCGGTACAGGAAAAAGTAACTTTACTTTTAGAGAAGGAAAATGCAACGCGTGAAGAAGCTAAAAAATCTATCACTGAAATTTCTAAGTTGAGAGATCAATTGAACGTTAACAATAAAGATGAGGCTAAACTGCTTGATGCTCTAAATAAAAAGTTAGATGAAAATAATACTTTCCTAAAGCAAACTGGTTCCGAACGTGAGAAGCAAATTTTAAACATCGGTAATTATAAAGATAGCATAAAGGAAGCGTTGAATGAAACCGGGTTGTTCTCTGGTGAGTTGGCAAGTTTGGGAAAAGTAACTTATGCCTTTACAGAAACTTTTAGCCTTGTCAAAAAAGACTTAGGAGAGAATGTTTCTTTAATTAAAAACTCAGCAAAAGAAACAGAAGGATTGACTGCTACTCAAAAAGCATTGACCATTGGAACTAACATTGCTACGGGTGCAACCAGAATTTTTACTTTAGCATTAGCAGCAACCGGAATTGGTTTAATCATAGCTGCAGTAGCTTTGTTGATTGGATATTTACGAACCTTTGACCCAGTAATGGATAGAGTTGAACAAGTTTTTTCAGCTGTTGGTGCTGTTGTTGAAGTTGTTTCCAAAGTAATTGTAGACTTTGTTTCCGGACTTAGTGATATTGGAGCTACGATGGATAAGGTAGGTAAGTTCTTGAGCAATCCAATTGATAGTTTTAAGGAATTGGGTAATGAAATGAAAGAGGCTGCTAATGCTGCAATTCAATTAAAAAAAGATATGCAAGACCTAGAAGATGTCACCATCAAACAAGATGTGGCCAATGCTAAAGCTTCACAACAAATCAAAGAATTGATGCTTCAATCAAAAAATAGAAGCCTATCAGAAAGTGAACGTATAAAAAAACTGCAAGAAGCCAACAAAATTGAGGAAGACAACTACAATCAAAGAGCTGCATTGGCCAATAAAGAACTTGATGTAGCCCAAAGAGCGATAACAATAAAAGCTGGAATCACTGATGAAGATATAAAAAGATTAAACAAGGAAGGGGTTGCTTATGCCATTGCGTTGAAAGACAAAATAAATGTTTCAGATGAAGAAATTAAAGCAATTCAAGAAGCTGAAATTGCTAAGTTTAAAATACTTGAAGAGTCAACAACTATACGTGAAAAAATTCAAAATCAACAATCTGCTTTAAATGAAAAATTAGAAGCAGAAGCAGAAGCACAACGAAAAAAAGCTGAGGAAAATAGAAAAAAAGCTCTAGCTAATGCGTCTAATCTTGCAAAATCTGAACTAGAATATTTTTTATCTACTCAAGGAATTAAAATAAAATCTCTTCAAGAGGAGATAAAAATTGCAGAACAAGTTCGAGACAAAAAATTTAAGATTGCTCAAGCAGAATTTAATGCCTCTGAAAAAACAGAAGCTGATAAATTGAAATTGCTGACAGATCAGAATAACATTCGGGATGAATTTTTAAAGAAACAAACTGATGCAGTTGTTACCAATGCAAGTCGTGAGCTTGATGCCTTTATAGAAGCAAATATTTCCAAAATAGACAGTCAAAAGTTTTTTTCTGATTTAGCATTACAGGAAGAACAACGACGTCTTGATGCTATTTTACAACAACAAATTAGCTTTGAGCAATTGAGGCTTGACCAAGGTATTACATCGGAGTATGAATATCAGGAAGCTATAAAAGCCATACAGACTGATTACCAAACAAAGAATGATGAGGCTAAAGCTTTAAGAGCAGAAGCCGAAAATGAAAGAAAAACTATTGATTTAGAAAACCAACGTGCTTATGAAGATTTAGTATTTCAAGAAAATTTAGCAATTCAATTGGATAGACTTGAACAATCAAGATTACAAGAGATTGCTAATGCTGAAAAGACAGGAGCGAATATTGATTTAATAAATAAAAAATATCAGGCTAGTAAAGTAAATCTAGAAAAACAAAGTAGACTTGCACAAGTTGATAATACTCGTCAAGCTATTGGGGATATCGGTACATTGATGACCGGGTTCTTTGGAGAAAACAAACAATTATCTGCTGCTCTTGCTACTGCAGATATGTTTTTAGCAATTCAAAAAGCTTATACCACCCAATTAGTACCAGGTGATCCAACGTCAATTGCTAGAGCTACATTGGCAGCAATTAAAGCTGGTGCATTTGGTTTATTAAATGTGGCTAAAATTTCAGGAGTAAAATTAGCAAAAGGTGTAATTGGTTTAGAAGGACCCGGAACAGGAACCAGTGATTCAATTCCTGCAATGCTTTCAAGAGGTGAGAGTGTTATAAATGCAAAATCTAGTTCTATGTTTGCACCATTACTTTCGGCTATAAATCAAGCTGGTGGTGGTGTAGGACTTGCTTCAGGAGGTGTAGCATCATCTTTTGGCATTTCCAATTCCATAAATAATTCATCAAAAGGACAAATAATTGATTATGATATTTTGGCTTCTAAAATTGCTCAAGCAAATGCATCGTTACCACCACCGGTATTGCCAATTGAGGATTTTCATTTAGCCAATAATAGTTATGTTCAGTTAATTACAGGAGCAAATCACTAATGAGCAAAGTAAAGAATATCATAAATGGATGGACAAACTACCTCATGCCAGATGACGAGGTAGTTTTGTCTATTGCAAAAAAAAGAGCTGCCATTTGTGCCGAATGCCCAGCTGCTACTTATGGACTTCACACTGCAATTCTTCCGGATTATTCTATAAGTAAAATTCAGGGCATGTATTGCTCAAAAGAAAAGGGAGGTTGTGGTTGTCCACTTTCTACAGCGGTTCGAAGTAAAGATTACAAATGCATAAAAGACAAATGGTAATAAAATATATTACTATATTTGTGTATGTTATATACAAAACTCAAACATCTTGAAAAAGAAATTAAGGAACTCGAAACCTTAGGAGTTGTCGATACCTCTTGGAGAAGAAATATCAGAATAGTTGAGGAATATACTGCTTTACGAGATAAAGGTGTTTGTGTGTATTGTTGTTATGAATTCATCGCTAAGGATGAAGGTATTTCAGCTAGTAGTGTAAAAAAAATAATCAAGAGATTAATGACTTAATTTTTTGTTCTGCAACATATTCTTCTTTTGTCATCATCTTATTCAATGGAACTCCATTCGAATTTTTATCCATCCACTTTAAATAATTTTCGTAATCCCTATTGTTTTTATCAATAGTCTTTTGAGCTTTAATGTAAGGATTCTTTCTTCTCTCTAAATTATTACCCAAGTAAATACAAAACTTGTACCACATGAAACATGCGGTTACAGTTAGGGCTACTACTATTAGTAATAAAATTATCATTTAACAAAGATAATAATTTAGTCAATTACTGGTACCTATTTTGAAAAGAAGATTAATTTACATTTGTAGTAATATAATATATTACTTAATGAAAGTAGCTTATTTCAAATCACTACCGAATTTTGAATCTACCAATATTAATATTGATAGAGAAAATGGTCTTGTAAAAAATACTTGTATTGCCAATTTTGGAGAAAACAAAAATGATTCATACTTCGATGAATTATTCCTTAATGACTTAGTTAAACAAGGCAATGAATCTGAAAAGGGAATAAAATCACGATTTGGCCACCCAAACATGTGTGCCACTTCATTCGGAACTTATATTGGACGTTACAAGAACTTCAGAATAGAAAATAAAAACGTTTATGCTGACTTAACTCTTGACCCAATTGCAAAAAAAACCCAAGTTGATGGGAAAGGTATCACCATGTTTGATTACATCATGGATATGGCCGAGAGCAATCCTGATATGTTCGGTAACTCAATACATATCTTCTCAGATATTTACCAAAAGCCTATTGATGGAAAGGTTAAAAACCTTCACTCTTTGGGAACTTTCAAAGCGGTAGACCTAGTAGATGATCCAGCAGCGACCGATTCTCTTTTCTCCGCAAATCCAAATGATTTAGGAATTATAGTAACTCAATTCCTAGATGATAATCCTCAAATATTTGAAACTATTTCAAAGCAACCGGCAATTATCGAAGACTTCTTTAATCGATATGCAAACTATTCAAATCGTAAATCCTTAATTAATTTTAATATGTCATTTTTAGAAAAACTAAAAAAACAATTCAGCTCTAAAAGAGATGATGAAACATTTGATATAGATGTTACCCTAGCGGATGGCTCTATTGTTACTGTTGTGACAGAAGCAGAACAACCACAAGTTGGAGACGCTGTTGTTACCAGTGAAGGAACTCCTGTTCCTGATGCAGATCATTTACTACCTGATGGCGGTTCCATAGTGACTGTAGGTGGTAAAATTACCGAAATAAAAGAAGCAGAACCAGTTGATGAACCTGCAGATGAAACTTCTATGAAAGAAGTTATGAACTCGGTAAACAATTTAACCAAACAATTCCAATCATTCAAGAAAACTATTGAGAAATCTCAAAAGGATAATGAAGAAGCTTTTGACGTAGTATCAAAAGAAATGAAACGTCTTGGAAAAGAAATTGGTTCAAAGAAATTTGAAAAACCTTCCGCAGAGCAAGGTAGTGGACAAGGTGCTAAAGCGAAAACTTATGACCCTGAGAAAGCAAAAGAAATCAGAGAAAAAAAATAACAAATAAATTTTAATCTACTTATCATATGGAAATTATTGAAAATTTCAAGAATTTGGCTGATGACAAAAGATACATCGAAGATTTACGAGAAGTCGTAATGAATGATACCTTTTACCAGCCAACTGAAAACATGTTCACCATTGTACCCGGTATTAAAGGTGGACAACAAGTTGCTGCAATGCGTGGTTTTGAATATATCACAAAAAAATCAGCCGGTTGTGGTGGAGATGGTATTTCACCAACTTTCCCAGCATTCTCTCAATTTTGGAATCCAACTTTGCAAGAAGTTAAAATCCAATATTGCTATAAAGATTTTGAAACATCTTTCGTTCAATGGGGATTGAAAAACGGATATGCAAGAAAAGACCTTACAGGAACTGAACTTGGTGTATTTATTCAATACTTAGTTTCCAAAGCAATTGCTTTGGATTTACAACGTATCGTTTTGATGGCAGATAAAGACATCGCGGCACAAAATATCTTAACTGATGAGGTAACAAAGGTTCAATTCTACAATACAATTGACAAAGGATTAATTCCAACGTTAGCGTATTTGAAAACCCTTCCGGAATTTGCTGAAGCTTTTGTGGAATTATCAAAAAATACAGGTGCTCAATCAGTACAATTAGCTTTAGATGCTGATTACGCTGTGAATCTTTACGAATCAATCACAGATGATGTGTATGACTTCGATGCTGATTTATTCTTAACATCAAATAGATTGTTCAAGAATTACACAAAATGGATTAAAAGAAACAATGGTTATGGTTTACAATCAAACGTAGACTTAACTCAAAAAGGAGTTAAAGATGCCAATGTTGATGGAGAGAAACTTGTTCCGGTGGTTCATTATGATCGTTGGAAAAAAGCTGATTTCGTAACTGGAGTAGCTCCAGCAGATACAATCCACTTACCTCACTTTGCTTTATTAACTCGTAAAGAGTATTTACAAGTAGGTGTTGATGATGAAGCATCATTGACTGATATTACACTAGAGTATGTGGGTGGTAAAGAGGAAACTTTCTGGATTAAAGCTAACTTCATGTTAGACTTTAAGATGACTAACCCTTATGCGATGAAAGCCGCACTATAATAATTGTTTAATCAAAGGGAGTCTCAAAGCTCCCTTTTAACACTTAAAACAAATGGCAGATTGTAATACAGAAATGGCTGGTGAATTCACTGAAAAATGTGGATACAGACCTAAACAAGGTGTAGCTGAAAAATGGTACGGTAACTGGAAAGATATTGACTCTGTAGCTACTCAAATGGCTAACAGAAATACAAAAGTATCAGTTTTAGTTCTTAAGGCTGGTAAGAAAATCTTCAAAGCTGCAGGAAACGATAAATCACACATCGCTAAAAGTGCTTTGGCTGTTGGTGATTTTAGCAACGGGTACATTCATACTGATGAATATGTTCCAATTTACATTGGGGAAAATGAGGCTGAAAGAATTCAAGAGTTAGCTGATGGAGCTCGTGTGTTCACAATCAATAAAATGATTGATAAAGGAATTAATGGTGAAATTCAATATAGAATTGCTGGCCTAGAATCTGGAATGGTAATTACAAACGACGATTTTAGCTCTGCTGAAAATTCTGGTACAAGTAAAATTATTTGTGCAACTAAAGAAGGAGAGGAAGAAGCTACCAGATTGAAAATTTGGAATCCAGCCGGTGGTATTGTTGATATTGAAGCATGGTTAGACGATAACGTATATGTTGCACCTGTCATCCCTTAATACTCAAGAAAAAGAAGAACTACATAAAATTTGGGACACAGATTATCATACCATCGTGAGCGGAAAAGATAATGGTGTCCCTTTTTTAAAATATGTTTTCTCACTTCACTACAAAATATTTGGAGAGGTATGTTCTAACTGCCCATATAAAATAAGCGGTTACATAAAAAATATTAAAAATTTAAAAGAAATCAAGATGAAAAATTTAGAAATAAAAAAACAAAATTTCAAATTGAATCACCAAGTAATTATTCCGGTTCCTGGTACTTCAATTTCATATAGCAATGCAAACTTAACAGATGAAATTGCTATTGAGCTATTGGCCAAAAATCCAAAAAGAAAAGTTCTTTTTGCAAAGCTTCCAACTAATGTGGATGAATTAATTGCAGCAGCATTGGAAGATGATAAAAAAGAGGATGCTAAATCCGAACTAGTAAAAATCGGTGACTATTCATTGACATTTGAAGAAACTGAAAAAGTTCTTGATACTGCCAAAATTAAAACCAGAGCTAAAACTGTAACCGGTTTACAAAAGTTCGTAAATGAACTTAAGGAAGAAGAACAAAAAGAAGTTTTCCAATTAGCAAAATCTTTGGTTGAAGCTAAAGATGTTGAAACTGGCCAAGATGATAGAAAAGGTTTTAAACCTGATACTGATTCAGGTGAAAAAACTTTGGAAGAACTTCAATTCGATTTGGAAAAAGCAGAACAAGACCTGGAAGACTTGAAAGCTAATGAAGGAAGTCAAGAAGCTATTACTCAAGCTGAAAAAAACATTGAGGAATTGAAATTACAAATCGAAGAATAAAGATTTATTCCCATGGCAAACATGCAGTCCAAAATTATCGAAAGATACAAAGAGGAGACAAAGAGAATTTACAACAAAAAATTTGGGGTTATCTTCGATGGTGAAGATAACCTCAAACCCGTTGTTGTTGAAAACCTAATTGACAGTTCTCCGACTGCTTTACAATGTGCTTGGATAAATGAGCGTTTTCTTGGTGGAGCCGGTTTTGAAGTTGATCTCTCAAAAGTGAATATTTCAGATGGCATTCTTCCCTATTCTCCAAATAATTTACTATTCGATGTATGTGAGCCTTTGTCAAGACATCAAGGAGTATGGGTACATGTTGGATATAACTTCAATTATGAAAAGGATAGCTTTAATGTTATCCCCTATTCTCTTTGTAAGCTAGGAGAAAAAGACAGTAAGGATTATAATGGTAAAATTCTTCTTTCCCGTAAAGGTTGGGGTAAAGATTTAAAGAAAGACCAAGTTGAAGTATATGATGTATATAACCCAAGACCAGAAGTAATTCAAACGCAAGTTGATGCTGCAGGTGGATGGAATAATTACAAAGGACAAATTTTCTTCTTTAAACTAAATGATAAGTATGATTATCCTAAATCTAAGATTGAAACTGCTTATACGTTCGCAGATACTGAAAATCAATTAGGTTTATTCTACAATGGTACCGCAAGAAGAAGTTTTGAGGACATTACAATTATTAGGCATCGTCAGTTTCCTAAAAATGAAGATAAAGTAGACTTCTATAAAAATCTTGAAAAGATGTCAGGGTTTGAGAATACTTCATCTAAGCTAGTTGTAGAAGATGATTTTGACGATGAAAGAGATAAAACCGGAAACTTCAAATTTGATACTTTAAAAAATGAAGTTCGTAGTGAAAAGTATGCTCACTTTGAGACATCATCTTCAAACTACATTAGAAAAGTATATAATATTCCTCCTCAGTTGATTGATTTTGTGGCCGGAAAACTTGGTAATACTTCGGGAGAAGATTTAACTAAAGCTCAATCAATTTACAACTCAATCATTTCAAGAGATCAGGAGAAAATTGAATTATTTTTTGCGGAATTATTCAAAAATCACAAGGATAATATCAACCCTTCAGGGAACTGGACTATTAAACAATATTCATTATTAGAAGATGGTACTGTTAACTACGAACAAGGAGTAGACATTACAAAAAACTCACAAGCTCCTCAACCATTAAATGATGAACAACTAGCTCAAAAGGAAATAAGAGTAGCACAGGCAACCTTGAGAGGTTCCGTTGGTGGAGTAACTACCATATTGGCTATTCAATTATCAGTTTCTAATAAAACGACAACTTTTGATTCAGCTGTGGCCATGCTTGAGAATATTTATGGTTACTCAAATGAAGTGGCCAAACGAATGATTGGAGAGCCTGTAATTTTAGAACCAACTAATCCAGATAAAAAATGATACTGTTAATTACTAAAGCTCAAGCAATGGCATTTCTTCAAATTGCCGTTGGAGTATCAGATACTGAATATGAAAAGTTTATTGAACAAGCTCAGGATTTTGATTTGAAAGAATTGGTATGTGAAGAATTCTATCATGATCTGCTTAAAAATAAAACACAAGAAAACTATGCAAAGCTTATTACCGGTGGAGAATATGAATACAATGAAAATACTTATTCGTTCAAAGGATTAGCTGGAGTATTAGCATTCTTTTCTTATGCCCGATTTCAATTAGAATCACCAGCTGTATCAACTTCTTTTGGTATGCAATTCAAAACGACTCCTAACTCACAACCGGTTCCACTTGAAGAGAGACGTAATACATATTATCAAAAGAAGTCTCAAGCTAATAAGCTAATGGAAGATGTTGTAAAGTATATTGAAAGAAATATTGAACTCTTTCCAAAATATAATTGCCAAAATAAATGTGGAAGCTCATCAACAGGAGGCTTTTCAACTAAAGTAATTCAATAATGAATATAATTGTCAACATAAATTCACAAAAATTCAGCCTAAATGGAGTTCCATATTTCAAGAACTTCATGCCTCATGTTATAAATAACTATTTGAGAATAGTGAATTGTTATGATAGCAAACTTATTTTATGTGAATTTAGTGAAGTAAGTAATTTTTCAGTAAATGGAGTAGTTTATGCTACTGTAAATGAACTTCAAAACGCATTGTTACCGGTACTTTATTCACGAAATACATTAGGAAGTGTTGGTGGTTCAATCCAAGAGTTGGATAGAATAGTAAGTTTAGGAACTGAAGTTTTGGATGCAAATGAAGTTACCTACGGTGTTGGGTTTACTTGGTATATAAATCAAGTATTAAATGCTAATGATGGTGATGTATTGATTGAGCTTCCTTTGGCCTCTGATAACATGTACAGAAGGCATCTTATTTATCTAAATGATTCTTCTGAAATATTACTTCAAGTTGGTGAAGAAAGCGATGTGATAGTTGAAGAACCTATTTTACTGCCTGGTACACTTAGACTAAGAGAATATATAATTTTTGGAGCGGATATAATTAATACTATCGGTCCTGAATTTCCTTTCGATTTGGATACTCTTGACGAATTAAATTCTGTACCATTAGATAATTCGTTGATGCTAGTAAAGCAAGGTTCTCAACATTACAAGGTTAAAAAATCTTTGCTTTCTATTTTTAATTACTTAAAACTTTCAATACAACCAGCAGACATATTAGCATGGGAAAATGGTACCGGTAATTTATTTCTAACAGATAAAAGATTGTCAGTTTATTTTGGGAATGGCATATCTATTTCAATCACTGCAAATGACCAAAATAATGGCTCATTGACATTACCAAGAGTAAGTGGTATGGTTGAGATAATTAGGTCAGTGACAAATGTAACAAATAATAGAGATTTTTTTGATATTGATACCTCTAGGCTGATAGTGTTAACAGGAACTGGTGCAAAAACACTAACGTTACCGGCTTCATTTGTTACTTCACAATTAGAATTTCAAGTAATATTAAAACAAGGAACTGGTTTCATAGCATCACCTACGTTTACTGTAAATGGTGCAAATACAACTATAGAATTAGAGTCAAATGTTCTTTATAGATTGAAAAGAATTTCTACTACAGAATTTATTTTAACACCTAAACCTGGTTCTAGTGGAACAGTTCCCTCAGCAACAGACGTACTAGCCGGTATAATGAAATTGTATGCCTCATTAGGCACAAATACCGATGGTTCAATTCGTCAAGATTTTTTTACTTCAACAATCAATAAAATTGAAAACTTTTTTATATCAAAACAAAACGGGACGTTCGGAAGTCACACCGGTGACCTTTTAGAAACAGTTGTAAGCGTTGATGATGTTGTAGGTGGATTTTTTGTGCCAGGGGATGGTATGGCAATTCGCATTAAAGGAAAAAAATCAGGAGCTATTGCAAACGTCACATATAGAATTAGATTCGGAACTACCGGTACAACTGCTGATGCTCTTATTGCCACTTATACCGGTAACAATCAAGGAGTAAATTTTGAAAGGCTGAACATAGAATTTTTAACAGGTGATTTAGTAAATGCAGTTTCACCAACAGCAAATCTAATCACTGACACAATAGGAACTAATTCAGCATTTTCAGATGTGTCATTGACTTATTCAGCAGCATGGAAAATTACTATAACCGCTCAATTAGGTAATGCTGGAGAAACAGCTTCAATTAAAACTTTCAAAGCTTCAAAAACTAAATCTATTTAATATGTATTATAAAACAGATGAACAAGGAAATTACTTAGGTGTAAAATCAGAAACGAATGAAGGGATGGAGTTTTTTTCTACAACACCATTGCCAACTGACATTGCTAAAGTTAGAAATGTTGGAGGTGTTTGGGTGAATGCTGAAACTGAAGAAGAAATCTTAAGCACTAGAGAAGTTCCACAACTTGTTCCGCTTTGGTGTATAAAAGTAATCTTGCATGAAATGGGCTTATTGGCAACCGTTGAAATGGAGCTTTCTAAATTACCCGAACCAATGAAAACTCGTGCATCTTATATATGGGAGTACGGCAATCAGATTGACAGAAAATCACAAACTGTGGCATTCATTGGAGCAGTTCTGCAAAAGGACAAAACAGAAATTGACACGATATTCATTAACGCGAATAACATAGAACTTTAACCCTTAAACTCAAATAAAATGAAAGATTTAATTATCAAATACAAATGGATGATTTCAACTATTTTAATTATCCTTACTCAAATTCAAGAGCTGCTTGAAATTTCTCCGGTATTCAAATTGATTATTCAAATATCAATTATTACACTTACTGTTTTCGTGCAAAGAGCCGAAATGATTGACGAAATAAATCTAGCTAGATATAATCTTTTTCATTATGATGAAAGAGGCGGAGCTAAAAAACCATTCATTAAAATTACGGTTCACAAAATGATTTGGGATTTAATCTTAAAAATTCCAACAGATTTTAAAAGGGAAAATTTGACTAAAGAAGAAAACATACCTAGTCATTTATTGATTGGAGGAGCTTGTTTATTTTTAGTCATGCCATTAGTTTTAACCGGACTTCCTCAATGGTTTGCTTTAACTCTTGGTGGTTTTTCTGCTATTGGTGTAGGAATGATTATTGAATTAATTCAAGTTAAGTTTTTTGATGGAATAGGAAGTGATAGGGATGTTCGTTGGACATGGTATGGTTATTATCTATTCATTCCGGTTTATTTGTTAATACAGCTCATTGGAGCTTCTGTAATTGGAGATTTAATAACTGCCTTAACATTAATTGTAATTGCTTTTTCTATACACCCTATAACTAAAAAAAATGAATAAATTTTTTAATTACATCCTTCAGGGATTTGGTTATGTAAATGCTCAAGACTTCATGACAACTGTCTTCAAATGCTTCTACTTTGGAGACCTGAAAATATTTTTAACTGTTGCGTTCACCTTCGGAACATTGAGAGAATTTATTATAGATTCATCCGGATTAGATTTAGTTTTTTGGCTAGCATTTTCTTTTTTGATTGTTGCTGAATGGCAAACAGGAATCAATGTAGATATAAAGAAAGGAAACAAATTTAGAAGCCGGAAGTTTGGCCGAATGATTCTAAAAATAGGTGTATACATTGGAATATTAGTACTTATAAACAGTTTCGCTAAGAGTACAAAAACTATAATTTTTGGAGATTTTGAAGTAAATCCATTCGGTTGGGTTTTCTATGTTGTTGTGGTTGCCATCACTTTCCAGATGTTGATTAGTTGGTTTGAGAATCTTGGCAATTTAGGTTATAAGGAGGCCGGAGGATTAGCTGGAATAATCTTAAGAAGATATAACAAGTGGTTTGAATTTGACGGCCAAAAAGATGGGGATAACTTTAATAATCAAAGAAATGATTCACCAGAATAACTATAAGTTTCTTGAAAAAGAATCGGGACCAAAAGTAATTGTGGAAGCTGTCAAGCTTTACGGAACTAAAGAGATAGTTGGAAAACAACATTCAAAAGAGATTCTATCTTGGGCAGAAGATTTAGAGCTTAAAAATTCATACACTAATGATGAAATTCCTTGGTGCGGATTATTTGTAGCTATTGTAGTTAAACGTGCCGGATTTGATGTAGTTCATAATCCTCTATGGGCTCGTAACTGGAATAATTTTGGAACAAAACAATCTATTGCTATGCTTGGTGATATTCTAACTTTCACAAGACCAGGTGGCGGTGGTCATGTTGGTTTTTATATTGGCGAAGATGATACTTGTTATCATGTGCTGGGAGGCAATCAAGCCAATATGGTCAACACAACTCGAATTTTAAAAAGCCGTTGTATAGGTATTCGAAGATGTGATTGGAAGATTGCTCAGCCAAAAAATGTTAGAGTAATTAAATTAAGTTCAACCGGTCAAATTTCAGAAAATGAATCGTAGTATACCATATATAATTATTGCTATTCTTTTAGCTGTTATTTGGCTTCAAAACTCTTGTGAACCAAATCCACCATCAACAAAAGCAATTGTTATTCCGGAGAAGTCAGGAACGTTTGAACCGGTGGTTCCTAAACAAGAAGTTGCTAAGTGGAATGATCCAAAACCAATTATCAAATGGAAAGAAATTAAAATTGAAATTGAGAATCCAATTAACTTAAAGCTTTTCAATGATTATCTAACTGCTAAAGATTCAATGGAAAGAATGAACATAATGCTTCTTGCAGTTACCGAAAGAACCATTGATGAACCTTTTGAAGATAGCCTAATTAAAATTAATATCACCGGTAGCGTTTACGGAACCGTTAAGAACATAAAACCTACTTATACTATCAAATCAATTGAAGTGGATGCACCTGAAGAAAAAGAAACTGTATTTCGTTTGATGGGCGGTGTGGAGTTCGGAAACACACTACAGTTTGATTCATTCTTGGTAAAAGGTAATTTAGGGTTTCAAAACAAAAAAGGAAACGTTTTTACGGCTTCCTTTGATACTCAACAACGCATTTGGGTGGGTTACAATGCTTCTATATTTAGGATTAGAAATTGAAATTATTCATGAGAAGGTAACTATTAATTTTGTTTTCTTTGTTTAAGCATTTCCAACTCCAATTGTAATTTTTCAAGGTTAATTTTAGCTGTATTATCACTTATAATCTGTACTTTTCTCCAATAGATTAAACCCAATAAAATCATTAATGTTGATATTAAGAATAATATAATTGACTGCTTCTCTACAAATGATTCATACTTTTCATACTCTAACATATATTTTTTTTCTTTAAAATGACTTAAAACGCCATCCTTAATAAGCTCTTTTTTTAATGAATCTATTTTGAAATTATAAATCTTTAAACTATCAATTTTTAAAGGTCCATGCTTGTAAATTGTTTCTATTGTTTTTTTATCTACTTTTTTCGAATCTAATAATGAATCATAAACTAAGAGTGTGCTTTTTATTATTTTAATTTTACTATCTGATTTATACCACTCTTCATAATTTTTTTCATTTTTCGAATCGAAAACAAATAGTTCCTTTCTAAGTTCGAGTTTTAAATTTTCAAGATCAAATGAAAGTTTAAGTCTATAACTAATTGTAAAAACCAAAATTATTATACCTAAAGTAAAAGAAGTCTTATATAATGTTTCGGTCGGTAAGTTGGTACTAAACATATTTTAAGCGAATTTGTTATTTAATTTTTTTAACCTCTCAAGCTTTCTGCTTTCCTCTCCAACAGCGTAATGATTTAAAACCATTTTTGTATCTGTGTGGCCAGCTAAACGTGCAGCATCTTCCAAAGATAATAATTCTGCTGTTTCATCAAGATTTAAATGTTTCAAAGCATAAAAATCAGCTGTCACTTCTAACTTATCTTTCACATGCATTTTCCATCGACGTTGAATGTTTTTGTAAGCAATAATTTCCGGACCAGGTTTTAACCCGGTTGAAAAGACATAATCTTCTTTCCTTCCAAAAATTGAACGTTGCCATAGGTGAACTGCAATATCCTTAATTGGACGTTCAATCCATTGAGATTGATTGCCCTTCTTTATCAATGTTCTATAAACTTGCTTTTTAATATCAACATCTTTGATCTGCAACCTCAATAGCTCAGTTATACGTCCACCGGAATGAAAGAAAATAATTGTAAACCTCCAAAAGTCCGGATAATGCTCTTTTAAAAATTGATTGACTTGTTTTCTCTCGTCTTCAGATAAAATTTCACGTATTTTTTTCTCAGTGGTTTTCTTACGGATGTCCTTCATTATATTATACTCAACCGCCTCATATTCTAATAAATCTCTAAACAATATTGAAATGTATGAACGATATTTATTATACTTATGTGCAGAGAATTTTCCATCTATTTTTTCAATATTTTCAATAACTAATTTGTAATGTTTCCTCTTAAAATCAATTACAGATATTTCTTGAAATCTCAAATTTTTAACTGATCTTTCAAACTTGTCTACTATATTTCTTATCTCTTTTATTGTTCTGGTTTCTATTTCTAATCTATCAAGAACGAATCGGATAGCATCTATAATTTTTGTATTTGGATTTATATCATAATTATAAATATCTTCTTCAACAGCCATATAGTTTTTAGTGATAGGATTCCAAAGCTTATCTTCAAAAAGTTTAGGTATTTCTTCAAGGAAGAATTTAACTGCTTCTTTCCGTTGTTCTAAAGTTTTGATACGATTGAGTTTTTTCCTGAAAGGGAAACCTTTGGGATACTTATCAGCGAATAAAGGGTCGTAATAGTAACATTGTACGTACCATTGTTTTTTTAATGATGATTTTGCGGTGGTGGTTCTCCAGTCTTCAGGAGATACCCAAAGCTCAGAATAAGAGCATCCGTTTTTTAGATTTTTCATAATAGCTACATTGTCGATTACATTGTCGTTTTCGTGTAGCTACCTCTCGAAAGTGAAGTTTAAAAAAAGCCGGAAACCAAATTGGGAGAGGTTTCCGGACTTAGTAGCGGGAACAGGACTCGAACCTGTGACCTTCGGGTTATGAGCCCGACGAGCTGCCTACTGCTCTACCCCGCGATTTGTGAGTGCAAATATACAACGAATAATATAAAAAGCAAGTAAAATAGATATATTTTAATAAACAACCTGCTACTACACCTGATTAATAGACTACTATCATGCCTTAAAAACAATAAAAAACACCCTGATAACGTGTCAGGGTGCATTCCAAAATTCAACTAAATACCCGGATAGGCATAAAACAGATTACCAATCTACTATTTATCATTAACTTCTTTGGAGCAATAAAGGGTAAAAGCCATTTGTTTAACTTCACAACAAAAATAAAGAATTAAAATCAGGCACGTTGTAGTACTTCGTTCTGCCTAATGTAGAAATAATGCTACACTTTTTTTATTGTTCGTGGTAATACACAAACAATTCGATGAGTGCCGCTAAGTGTTCTATTTGTAATTTTTCGAAGATTCTTTTTTTATACGTGCTTACGGTAGTTTTCTGAAGATTCAGCACATTCGAAATTTCTAAATTGCCCAATCCTTTCACCATTAATCGGGCTACTTCCAATTCCCGTTCAGACAAATAATCCATTGGATTCAATGGCTTTTCTTTAAAATTAGAGGTAAAAAATAACTCTTTGACAATTTCACTAAGGTAACGCCCTTCATTAACCAAAGCCAAAAGTGCTTTCTGAATTTGCTCTTCATCACTGAGTTTGTTAAGATATGCCTGTGCTCCGGCATTGTAAAAATAAAGGGCATGCACTTCTTCTTCTAAAGCGGAAAAAATCATCACTTTACAGTCGGGTTGACATTTTTTAATCTCCGGAAGTAGCGATAAACTATTTCCTTCGGGAAAACTGACATCTAAAATCAATACATCCACCGCTATTTCCTGTAACAATTGACGCACCTTGGTGAAATTATCCGCTTGCCATATTTTGGCTTGGGGGAAAATCTCCTTCACTAACATAGCCATTCCTTGACGAACTATCAAATGATCATCGGCCAAAATAAAATGCATTTCGGTATTTTGTTTGTCAGTCATGTTTACGCTTGTCCCTCTTTCTCCAACACCAGCGAAAAAGCCACGGTGGTCCCACAGTTCACTTCACTGTTAATTGAAAAACTTCCTTGGTACAAGGTAATGATTTCCCGGCAAAGCAACAAGCCTAAACCGGTACTGATTTCATGCAACTGAACGGTTTCTTTCCCGTGTACCACCGCCTCCATAATCAGTTCAAATTCTTTTGGCGGAATACCCTTTCCGTTGTCTTTGATTTCGACCATCATCCTCACCTGTCGATTGCCTTGTGGCTGAACGGCCATGGCTATCCGAATAATCCCTTTTTGAGTAAACCGATTGGCATTGCCCACCAAATTATAAAACAACTGCTGTATTTTTACCAAATCTGCCTTTACCGAGCATGATTCGAGTTGTTCTGTAGGTACAATCAATTGGTTTCCGGATTGCTCCACTAAAATTTGTAAATTTGAAAATAATGCATTCAATTCTTGACTCAATTCAAAAGGCTCCTTCTTCAAGCTTAATTTGTTGTTTTCCGTTTTGGAAAAATCCAACACTTGATTCACCAACACCAAAAGGGAATTGGCAGTATACTGTAACGACTGAAACACCTCTTTGGTTTCTACCTCTGAAAATCGTTGACTCAAGCGTTTGCTGAACACGCCTATCAAACTGAGTGGGGAGCGAATTTCATGGCTCAACATTCCCACGATTTTTGTTTTAAACACCAAATGTTGCTGAATGGTTGTTTGTGCTTGGGTCAGCTGTTCTTCTTTTTGAAAAGCCAATCGGGTAATGAGCACCAAAAATAAGGTTAACAACAATAATCCTCCGATTAAACCGAATAACGCAAAAATTCGGATAGTATGGTTGGTTTCATCTTGTTCCAGCACCGCTTGTGCGTTTTCTTTATAAATTTCATTGGAAAGTCGGTTAAAATCCGCCAACATCAAATGGCTTTCCGTAACCAACGCTTCATTCAGAGCCATCAAGGCCTCATCTTCCTTTTTTAAGCCATAAAAACTGTTTCGCCATTGGACAAACAACTCTTTGTAGTAAGTTGAAGCCTGTTGTAACAATTCTTTCATTTGCTCCTGCACCGTTCCGGACGTCGTTTTTTTTCCGTATTTCATTTTTACGGTATTCTCAACAATGTCTTTTTGAATTTGTACTCTCCCTGAAAAAGCTGCCATCAAACGGGAAAATAAATTCTTACGGGCTGCCTGCCCGGCTTTGATATGGGTTTCAACCTCCACATTTTGTAAAATTTCCTGTTCCGGAAAACTTTTAAACTCGACTGTTTTACTGTTCAAAAAAGTGGAATCAGCAAGATAATATGTCAACAAGGTATCTAAACCCATTTTTAAATCAGCCAATTGGTGCTCCTTAAGGTTTTTTTTGGCAATTAATTGTTTCCATCGGGCATGGTTAGCGGACAAACCATGCAAAGTATCCATTCGTTTCACAACACCACCCATTAACTCAAAATACTTTTCCAAAGCCGTTGTTTCTCTTTTCAGAAAAAAAGTTTGCAACTGCCATTGAGCATCCATGTAGTCTTCTTGGGTTTTATCGGCCGTGAGCCGCACCTTATCCGCCAATTGCATTTCAGCTTTTAACGCATTTAATTTGTTTTGATTGATCCATTCGTTATAAATGGTCAGTCCTAACAAAAACTGCATGACTACCAAAGCCACTAAAAGTGAATAGTGAATTATTTTTCTGTTCTTCGCCGTAACGAAGTCTTTGCGGGAAAAGTGTAAAAACTCCCGAAGTTTACTCATTTGTTCTGACATTGTATTGCCCCAATTTTACAAGTCCGTTTATGCTGCAAAATACCGAAACACCAGGTCTGACTGCTACTTCCGCAATTTCAAGTCAAAAGTATGGATAATACCACAAAGAGAGGTGATAAAGCAGGGGATATTTTTGTCGAATTTGTTCTACATAATGAAAGGAAAAGGTTGATTTCAGTGCCTTTTGGCGTATAAAAAAGCTTACTTCTTATTCGCTTTCGCTTTTTCCTTTTCCAATTTTTTAAAATAGCCCCTCAACAGAAAATTATGCTTCATGGCTTCTAAATCTTCATTGAGTTTTATACTCGCCTGGTTTAAATTGAGCATCGTCGAATCAATCTGTTGCACCAATTTAGGGTCGTTAGACAAGTAATTCAATGCCCCTTTCCCCTCTTTTATATTGGTAATGGTGGCGTCTAAATTTGTAATCACCTTTTCCATCTCACCACTGGATTGCTCTAAATTCACTATGATTTTTTTGATGGAATTGGCCACTGCCGTGTCTTTTAATACCCCCACCACATTGTTTTGGTCGTTTAGAGAGGCAATCAGTTTATTCAAATTTTGAACCGCTTCTGAAGTCCCTTTTCCGGATATTTTGAGGTAATGCATTGTTTCTTTTAAATCTTTAGCCAAGAGGGTGTCATTAATCAGCAATCCAACCGTGCCTTTTCCCTGCGTGATTTGTTTGGTGATTTTTAATAAATCTGCTGTTAACAAGGCTGCATTTTCATTGGTTACATTGAGTGTTTCCAAAATATCATCGGTTCTGATTCGGCTATAGGTTCTGATTTCGTCCTCGGGCTGAACGGGTAAGTCGTTCCCTTTTCCGGGGATAATGTTGATGATCATATTCCCTACTAATCCGTCAGAAGTAATGGTGGCAATCGCATTTTTTTTAATATGCGGTATGATTTTATCCTCAATAATCATCGTTACGCGAATAACGGTGTCATTTATCATACTAATTTCGCGGACAGTCCCTACATTGATACCGGAATAACGAACACTGTTTCCCAATTGCAGTCCATTTACATTATTGAATACAGCCGTTAGCTGCGTTGTTTTTCCAAACATATTTTGCTTGTTTCCCACAAAGTAAATAGCGGCAACAAAAATAGCCAGCCCCAGAATGACGAAGATTCCGAGTTGAATTTTTTGATTGGTTGATTTTTCCATACTGCTTATTATTTAAAAAAGGCCTGCACTTTTTCGTCCTTTATCGCTTTTAGTTCTTCAAAAGTACCTTCGGCATAATTGATTCCCTCCACCAATAAAATCATGCGGTTTGAAATCACTCGAGCACAATCGACATCATGTGTAATAATCAGGGAGGAAGTTTTATATTTATGTTGAATCGTTTGCATTAGCAAGATGATTTCTTTAGACGTAATTGGGTCTAACCCTGTTGTAGGTTCGTCATACAAAATCACTTTAGGTTGCAATATCAACGTACGGGCTAATGCCACTCTGCGTTTCATTCCACCGGAAAGTTCATTGGGCATTAAGTCGATTGCATTTGCCAATCCTACATTTTGTAATGCCTCCATGACCAAAGGTGTTGTGTCTTTAATCACACCGAATTTTTTGGTGTGGCGACGCAATGGAAATTCTAAATTCTCCCGAACTGACATCGAATCATACAAGGCACTCCCTTGAAATAAAAACCCGATTTCTGTGCGAAGTTCGTCCAATTGCTCCCGGGAAAGTTTGCTTATATCTTGCCCCATGATATTTATCGTGCCACTATCGGGTTGTTCTAAACCGATTAAACATTTTATCATCACTGATTTTCCGGAGCCTGATTTTCCCATCACCACCAGGTTTTCCCCTTCATACAAATTCAGGTTAAACCCATCCAATACCTTATTGCTTCCATAGGATTTGTATAGCTCTTTAATTTCCACTACCGGTTTTCTATTTTCCCTTGTTTCTTCCATGGCTATAAATCATAAAAAATATCGGTTAAAAAAACAGCTATAAAGTCAATGATAAACAACAACATCGACGTGTAAACCACTGCTGAATTTGCCGCTAAACCCACTCCGGCCGTTCCTTTTTTACAAGTAAACCCTTTAAAACAGCCCACTAATCCGATGGCAAAACCAAAAAAGAAAGATTTGAGGGTTGCCGGAATGATATCGCCAAATTCCAAATGTTTAAAAACCTGATTAAAATATAATAAAAAGGAAACGTCCCCTTTGATGTTTTCAACTAAAAAAGAACCAAAAATAGCAACGGCATCTCCAAAGAATACTAAAATGGGCAACATAAATGTGGTTGCCATAATTCGGGTAACCACTAAATACTTAAACGGATTGGTTCCGGACACTTCCATTGCATCAATTTGTTCCGTCACCCGCATCGAACCCAGCTCAGCTCCAATTCCGGAACCAATTCTACCGGCACAAATTAACGCGGTGATGATTGGCCCGATTTCTCTTATGATGGATATCCCTACCATAGAGGGAATCCAAGAAACTGCTCCAAACTCTTGCAGGGTTGGTCTGGATTGTAAGGTAAAAACCAGTCCGATGATAAATCCGGTAACCCCCACGAGCAGTAGCGACGCATTTCCCATGTTGTAACATTGTCGGAGAAATTCTTTAAATTCAAAAGGTCGTTTGGTTGCTTCTTTAAAAAAACGGGCAGAAAAATAGGCTAACTCTCCGGTTTCTTCCAGGAATGTTTTTGAAGTTTGGAGTATTTTATCAATTACTTTCATAAAAAAATGAATTAGCTGATATGCCTAAGGGCTACTCAAAGTTAAGCCTTTTCTTTCACTTTTTCAACAATCTATCTACACAAAGGTATTCACTAAAAAACACAAAAAAGTTGATGTAAGTCATGTCCTTAAAAATTCTCATAAAAACCTAACCTAAAAGTCACATCCTGTTTGCTCACGCCTAAATCTAACGAAATATTAGAATTGTTGATTTTACTCCATTTGATACGCAATCCCGTTCCAATTGCCGGATTAAATTTTTCAAACTGATAGGTATCAATTGCGGAAACGGAGGAAACGTTCGCAAAAAAAACTGCCCCTAAAAGTCCGTCTTTAGTAATATCCGTTCGGTATTCCGATTCCAAATAAATCAACGCATTGCTCCGGAACCGGTTTCGGGTAAAGCCTCTCCCCGTTTTTTGAAAATGGTCCCAACCAATACTGGGCAAATCGAGGTAATGAGGATTGCCTCCAAACGTATTCCACCAAAAAAACTTATTGGCCCACACGCGATGCTTTGTTTTTGAAAATGACTTGAAGTTTCTCAAATCAAAATAAACAGAACTATAATCGGTCATATTATCATTAAACTTAGAATTGAATTTATAATCCAATTCCATAAACACCCCTTTGGATGGATTCGTAATATTATCCCTGGAATCGTAAATCGTTTGAAACGCAAAACCGATGGCTAATTCGTCGCTAAAATCATTGTTCATGTATTTTACATAGTCGGTTTCTCCTTCAATAAAAGATTCCTCTGAAATATTTTGATAATTATCCAGCAAAAATCCTAAACCGAGGTATAACTGCTTTTTCACCCGACGGGCTACATATTGATACAACCGCCATTGTTGGTAATCTAAAACAGATTGTTCGTTTTCATAGTTGTTATTACCAATACCATACGTAGATTGCGGATAAATCATGTAGCGATAATCGCCCGTTAAAACATATTTGTTCCCTTTGGTAAACAAATACGTTTGCACCGGAAAAATATATTGGTTAGAAAAGGTTAACGACGGTGTGAACGAAACAGCAGACATATTCGTGTTTTCCAATTCACTCAGGTAAAAAGTGGTTACAAATGAAATCACAAGTGCTCTTCCTGCTCCGCTTGAAGAGGTTGATGCCGGAAGTAATGAAAAAACCGCTTTTTTATCTTGGTAATCTCGCTGCGAAACTAAAGAATCCTCTCTTTTGAAAACTTTATAATAGACATCTTTTAAATCTCTTTGTTTTACGCCTAACGAATCTGATTGAGCGAAACCACTTAAACAAAATAAAGTAAGAAAAAGAAAAATGCCTTTTGAAATGAAAGCCTTCATTTAACGAATCTTTTATGGAACAGCCCTACTTTTCCGTTCGGGAAATTTGTCTTGTAAATTTATTGCTTTTTTAACAATTATCCATCCTCTATAATTCAAAAAAAAACAATACTTAGCAATTTTTACAACGAAGCCCGAATGATTAACTGACTTCGGTTTTCCACTTGTTCTTTTTTATTGTTTAAAATCATTTCTGTCAAAAGAACGCCCATTGCCTTAAAATCAGTTGAAATGGTGGTAATTCCGTTTTCTACTACTTTCTTCAAGGGCGTATCATTGTAAGAGATAATTCCGAAATCCAGACCAATCTGCAATTGTTGCACTTTTGATTGTTCTAATACCTGAACCAAATGACGGTCGTTTGGAATAATAAAAACAGTACCAACTTGGATCGTTTGTAAATCAAAATCCCGAATTACTTCATGCACGAAATGATGTTCCTGACAGAAATTTAAAAACCCTTCCACCATCCCTAACGGCTCTTTAAATCCGGGGAAAATCAAAACCATTTTTTGGTATTTTGCTAACTTATTTTTGGCTTCTGCTAAAGCCCTATACATGTCTTTTACAAAATTTTGATGAACAGAAGGATACTTGATTAATTCTTCATTGGTTTGGTCTAAAATATAGACATCATTTTTAGGCAGTGTTTTGATAAGGTCCGCCGCACCCACTAAATTGGTAGGCATAATAATGTATTTTGAATAATTTCCATTACTTTCATTGATTAGTTTTCGGAACATTTCCAAATTAAAATGATGGAAGAAAATATCAATCTGGGCTTTGTTATCAATGGATTCCAAAATAGAAGTATACAAATCTTCCTTAAACGCATTCAACTCATCAAAAAGCACAAAAAAACGTTGTTCAAAACTAAATTCCACACTTTTTATATAATAGCCTTTTCCTAAAATGGCAAAAACAATTCCTCTTTTTTTTAATTCCTCATAGGCCAGTAAAACGGTATCCCGAGAGATTGAAAATTCCAAACTCACTTTATTGACTGAAGGTAATTTGTCCCCGCGTTGTAATCGTTTAACCGCAATTGCTTCTTCGATAGAGGCTATTATCTGTTTGTATTTTGGAACGCCGGAATGATTATCTACTGTAATTAACTTCATAAAAAATGACTCTTTACTAAAAACTGGTGGCAAGATAATCAAAAACCGGTAGGTACCGGTATGGTTATTAAACAATGTTCCCTACTTTTGATGAGACATTACTATTAAAATGATATAAAAAATGCATTTTTCACAATTAGATCACCCAAAAAACATCAAATCTTTCGGAACGCTATCCGACGGAAAAGAGGTTTTGTGCTATACTCTAAAGAACAAAAACGGCATGGAATTGTCGGTTATCAATTATGGAGCGACCATTACCTCGTTGAAATTCCCTTTGTCAAATCAGGAAAAGATTGATGTGGTATTGGGTTTTGACACCTTAGCCGATTACATTGCCTCCTATGATTTGCCCAGTGCTCCCTATTTTGGTGCCGTTATCGGACGATTTGCGGGAAGAATTAACCAGGCTACTTTTTCCTTAAACGGAAAAGAAATCAACTTAACGAAAAATCACGGTGCCCATCAATTGCATGGCGGTGTTAAAGGTTTCAGTCAACAATTTTGGAAAGTTAAAAAAATCAGCGAAGGAGACTATCCTTCCATCACTTTAGAATATATCAGTCAACATTTAGAAGAAAATTATCCCGGAATCCTGATGGCTGAAGTGACCTATATGCTTACAGAATCCAATCAGGTAATTGTGGAATTTCATGCCCATGGCACGGAAGATACCCTATTGAATTTAACCCAACACAGCTATTTTAATTTAGATGGTCATCAAGGAAATGTGACCAATCAAGATTTAATTATTCATTCTGAATCGGTATTAGAAACCAACCAAGAAAACATCCCGAGCGGTGTTCTGATTAAGTTGAGCGACAGTTCTTTTGATTTTACTAACGCTAAAAAAGCTCCCAAATCCATTGACAATACGTTCACTTTAAAAGCCAATCAAAAAGTTGCGGCTGTTTTAACCAGTGAGCAGCATAACTTAAAAATGACTGTTCTAACCGATCAACCGGCGGTTCATGTCTATGTTGGCGGCAATTGTTTTGGGCAAATCAAAGGAAAAGAAGCAGCGGATTACCATCCGGAAAGTGGCATTTGCTTTGAAACACAAAATTATCCGGATGCTCCGAATCATAAAAACTTCCCTTCTGCCGTTTTAAAAAAGGGAGAACGCTATCACCATCAGACCATTTTTGCTTTTGAAACAATTTAAAAAAATACTATGAAAAATTTATTGAAAATTTTTACTTTACTTTCATTGGTCTTCCTTATTGGAAGTTGTTCAGAAGATGACTCAAACACTCCGGAAGATCCTGTAGTGGAAGACAATTTTATCCGAGCGGCAGATATGTCTTACCTTCCTTTGATTGAAAGTGAAAACACTGTTTATTACAATGCCAACAATCAGCCTGAAATAGCTTTGACCACTTTAAAAAATGCAGGCTGTAATACGATTCGAATTCGTCTTTGGAAAAATCCTGCCGATGCTCATTCCGGATTTAATGAAGTAAAAGCATTTGCTCAACGGGTAAAACAAGCCGGTATGAAAGTATGGTTAACCGTTCATTATTCCGATACTTGGGCTGATCCCGGAAATCAAACTACTCCTGTTGCCTGGCAAAACTTATCTTTTGCAGATTTGAAAACAGCAGCATCAGATTATACCACAACCATTTTAACAGAGATTCAACCGGATATCTTCCAAATAGGAAATGAAATCAACAGTGGGCTATTATGGCCAAAAGGTCATTTAATCAACAATGAAAGTCAGTGTTTAGAATTGCTTTCTACCCTAAGTGCTACCATCCGAACACAAGCTCCTACAACAAAAATCATGATCCATTATGCGGGAATAGGTTCCGGTGCAACTTGGTTTTACAACAAGATGAGCACCGTTGATTATGATTATATCGGGTTGTCCTTTTACCCTGTTTGGCATGGTAAAAGTTTACCCGATTTAAAAAGCACTATAAATTCGTTAGGGCAAACGTATAACAAAAAAGTAGTGGTTGCGGAAACAGCCTATCCGTTTACGTTAACTTGGAATGATTGGACCAATAACCTTGTTGGTTTAGAAAATCAATTAATCCCGGCTTATCCGGCCACCCCGGAAGGGCAAAAAAATTACCTTCTAGCCATAAAATCACTAGTCAAAGAAACAACAAGCGGAATCGGTTTTGCTTATTGGGGAACCGAATGGGTTGCTTTCAGAGGCAATGAGTCCACCAATGGATCGCCCTTTGAAAACCAAGCCTTGTGGGATTTTACAAACAAAGCCGTGCCGGCCATGGCCGCCTTTAACAAAGATTAATCATGAAAAAGATCTTTTATTTTCTGCCCTTATTTTTTATTGTTTTTCATTCCACCCTACATTTCGGACAAGCCTTTTCAAAAGGAGCTGATGTAAGTTGGTTACCCCAAATGGAAGCTACCGGTTATCAATTTTATGATGCTGACGGTTCCAAAAAAGATTGTTTACAATTGTTGAAAGACCGCGGCATGAATACCGTTCGACTTCGGGTTTTTGTCAATCCTAATGATGACAAAGCCAGTGGACATTGCAGCAAAGATGAGACAGTAGCCTTTGCGTTACGGGCTCAAAAAATGGGATTTCGCATTATGATTGATTTTCATTACAGCGATTCCTGGGCTGACCCTGCCAAACAAAACAAACCGGCAGCTTGGGCCAAGTTACCTTTTGATCAATTAGCCCAAGCAGTTTATAACCATACGTTTGAGGTGATGACCGCTTTAAAAAAAGCAAAAGTAAAAACCGAGTGGGTTCAAGTAGGTAACGAAATTCCCGGAGGCATGCTTTGGCCTGACGGAAGCACTGACAATTGGAAACAGTTGGGTATTTTGCTAAACAAAGGGTACGATGCCGTAAAAGCCGTTGACAAATCAATTAAAGTGATTGTACACCTAGACGAGGGCGATAACAATGCAAAATTCAGAACATTTTTTGACAATGCAACCGCTCAAAACGTAAAATATGATGTGATTGGTCTTTCCTATTATCCGTTTTGGGTAAAAAAAGACTACACCGAAACCATAGCCAATTTAGCATTCAACTTAAAGGATATGGTCAACCGTTACAACAAAGAAGTGATGGTCGTTGAAGTTGGCGGTGAATATGACAAAGTGCAAAACACCAAAGAATTATTAGAAGCCACTATCAAGGCGGTCAAAAATGTTCCCAACAACAAAGGTTTAGGTGTCTTGTATTGGGAGCCACAAGGTGAAAAAAGTTGGAGTCATTATAGTTTAAGTGCGTGGTTAGCGGACGGGAAACCTTCTCCGGCATTGGATGCCTTTAAAGAAAATTAAACATATGCGATACATTTTATCTCCTACATTCGGAAAATTTACCATACTGATTTCTTGTCTATTTCTAAATTTTATCCCTACAACCGCACAAGAAAAAATAAGTTTAGATGAGGATTGGAAGTTCCATTTTGGTCATGCGGCCAATCCTGAAAAAGATTTTGATTACAGCAAAACCGCTTTACTTCACAAATCAAACGTTTTTGCCACTACCATTGTCAATCCAAAATTTGTAGATACCGCTTGGACAAAAGTCAATGTTCCACACGATTGGGTGGTGGAATTACCCTTTGTAAAATCTGAACAAGTTGAAATGGACAGTCATGGCTACAAACCTGTAGGGGGTGCTTATCCGGAAACCAGCATTGGATGGTATAGAAAACATTTTACGGTAGACAAAGCGAAAAGTAATAAACGTTTTGAGATTCAATTTGATGGGATTTACAGAAATGCTGAAATTTGGTTAAACGGATTTTATGTTGGCACCAATTTTAGCGGTTACGTTGGTAATTCGTATGATGTTTCCAATTATATTCATTTTGAAGGCGACAATGTACTTGTCGTTCGTGTGGATGCCACGCAATATGAAGGTTGGTTTTATGAAGGTGCCGGCATTTACAGACACGTTTGGTTGAACATTACCGATAAAATTTTCATTCCGCAGGATGGTGTTTTTGTACATTCAGAAATAAAGGGCAAAAATGCCATTGTCACTATTGAAACCACTGTTCAAAATAATCATTTAAAAACTACCGGTGGTTTGGTTTACGCCTATATTACGGATAGAAACGGGAAAGTTTTAGCCAAAACAGCAGAACAAAAAATCACGTTAGGAACCTATAAAGACATTACGGTAAAACAGAAAATAAATTTAAACAATGTCCGCCTTTGGTCATTAGAAGACCCTTATTTGTATAAAGTAATTTCCGTCGTTCAATCAAACAACCAAATAGCACATCAAACTAAAACGCGTTTCGGAATAAAAACTGTAAAATTTGATGCAAAAGAAGGTTTTTTTCTCAATGGTAACCCTTTAAAAATTCAAGGCACCAATAACCATCAGGACCATGCCGGAATTGGAAGTGCCTTACCGGATTATATGCAGTATTACCGCATAAAATTATTAAAGGAAATGGGTTCCAATGCCTACCGAACCAGTCATAATGCCCCAACTCCGGAGCTTTTAGAAGCCTGTGACAGTTTAGGAATGTTAGTGGTTGATGAACAACGTTTATTAAACAGCAGTCCGGAATATATTGACCAATTCAAACGCCTACTCAAACGCGACAGAAATCATCCGTCGGTCTTTTTATGGTCCATTGGAAATGAAGAACAAAATATTCAAGGAAACGATTATGGCAAAAAGATAGCCCAAACACTTTTAGCCATTCAAGAAGATTTAGACCCCACAAGAACGAGCACTTACGCTGCAGATATGGCCAATGATTTTAAAGGTGTAAACGAGGTCATTCCCATTCGTGGATTCAATTATCGTGAATATGCCGTTGCGGATTATCACCGTGATCACCCCAATCAACCCTTGCTGGGAACTGAAATGGGGAGCACTGTTACTACCCGAGGCATCTATGAAAAAGATGAAATTAGAGCTTATGTGCCTGATCAGGACATCACCCATCCGTGGTGGGCAAGCAAGGCAGAAACCTGGTGGAAATTAGCTGCCGAAAACAAGTATTGGCTAGGTGGATTTGTATGGACAGGATTTGATTATCGTGGCGAACCAACTCCCTATAAATGGCCAAATATCAGTTCGCATTTTGGAATTTTAGATGTCTGTGGTTTTCCAAAAAACATCTATTATTATTACCAAAGTTGGTGGTCAACAAAAGATGTATTACACATTTCACCCCATTGGAATTGGCCTGAAAAAGTGGGGAAACCAATTGATGTTTGGGTAAATTCAAATGCCGATGACGTAGAACTCTTTTTGAACGGCAAAAGTTTGGGTAAAAAAACAATGCCCCGAAACAGTCATTTAGAATGGCAAGTGACCTATGAGCCCGGCACTTTAGAAGCTGTGGGTTATAAAAAAGGAAAAAAAATAACCACAAAAGTTGAAACCACCGGAAATGCTTATGCTGTGGTGCTTTCACCTGATAAAACCATTTTAACGGCAGATGGAAAAGATGCAACCGTATTCAACATTTCGATTACGGATGAAAAAGGACGCGAGGTTCCTTATGCAGACAACATGGTTAAATTTTATATCTCAGGCGATGCTAAAATAATTGGTGTTGGCAATGGTGATCCCAGTTCACATGAGCCGGATAAATGCCGGGAAGGTGCTTGGCAAAGAAGTGCTTTCAACGGGAAATGCCAAGTAATTATTCAAGCCGGAAAAACAGTAGGAACTGTAAAATTTGAAGCCAAATCAAACGGGTTACAAGCTGCTTCAGCGACGCTAAACATAGTAAAATCCTAAATGAAATCTCTTGCAACAAAATGAAA
This sequence comes from Flavobacterium sp., assembly GCF_013822155.1. Lineage (GTDB taxonomy): Bacteria > Bacteroidota > Bacteroidia > Flavobacteriales > Flavobacteriaceae > Flavobacterium. Next base: position 14,941 of record NZ_PNJW01000022.1, on the reverse strand, counting down.
AAAAAATTAATTGCCTCGACTTCGGAACATTTTAAAACCATTTTTCAACACGAGCCCGAAGCCTTGTTTCTGTCGCCGGGAAGAATCAATATTATTGGTGAGCATGTTGATTATAATGATGGATTTGTCTTACCAGCAGCCATCAACAAATACATTTGTTTTGCTGTTTCCAAATCAAATTCTGACGAATGTACTCTTGTTGCTAAAGATTTAAACGAGTCTTATAAATTCAATTGGAAAGACGATTTGAAACCTATTGACAAAATGTGGGTTAATTATATTCTAGGTGTCTTACAACAATTGAAAGAACGTGGTTTGCCTTTAGAAGGTTTTACTATCGTATTCAGCAGCACTATCCCAATGGGAGCCGGACTATCCTCTTCCGCTGCATTAGAATGCGGATTTGGCTATGCCTTAAACAAACTATTCTCTTTCCATTTAACAAAAGAAGATTTGGCTAAAATAGGCCAAAAGTCAGAGCACACCTTTGTTGGCGTGAAATGTGGCATTATGGATCAATTTGCAAGTGTTTTTGGCAAGAAAAACAAGGTCATCAAATTAGACTGTACAACCTTAGACTATGAATACCACAAGGCAGATTTTAAAAAATATTCACTACTTTTATTGGACAGCAATGTTAAACATACCCATCTCACCTCCGGCTATAATACCCGAAGACAAGAAGTGGAAGAAGGTTTAGCTATCATTAAAAATCAATTTCCATTGGTTAAAAGTTTTAGAGATTGTACTGAAAATCAACTGGAAAAACTGAGGGATGCGTTAGGTGAAATTCTCTTTAAACGCTGTCATTTTGTAGTAAACGAAATTAGACGAGTGAATGAAGCGGTTGCAGCTTTAGATAAAAATGATTTCGAAAAATTGGGTCAATTGATGTATGAAACCCACGATGGATTATCTAAAGAATATGAGGTCAGTTGTGAAGAAATTGATTTTTTAGTTGCGTCGGTACGCCATGAAAAATCGGTTTTAGGTGCCAGAATGATGGGTGGCGGATTTGGCGGTTGTTCCCTTAATTTAGTAGAAAAAGGAACAGAAGATGCCTTAATTACTAAAATTTCAGAAGCTTATTTAAAAGAATTTGGCCTTACACTTTCTGCTTATAAAATAAAAATTTCAAAAGGAACAACTAACGTATAAATAATAGAGCCGTCTATAAATTGGTAACCTTTTTATTGATTTCTTGAACACCATACTATGCAAACTTTCAATACAAACGAACATCCCCACCGTCGGTTCAACCCTTTGACAGAAGAATGGGTTTTGGTATCGCCACACCGCACAAAAAGACCTTGGCAAGGACAAAAAGAAAAAAGTCATTCGGAAGAATTACCGGCCTATGACCCCAATTGTTATTTGTGCCCGGGAAATGAACGTTCAAACGGAACCAAGAACCCTCATTATACGGATTGCTTTGTGTTTGAAAATGATTTTGCCGCCTTGTTACAAGAAGAAGTTTTTAATGAAAACCCTTCTAAATCATCCTTATTTCAACTGAAACCCGAAAGAGGTATCAATAAAGTGGTTTGTTTTTCACCCCAACATAATTTGACCATTCCTGAAATGGAAGTGACTGATATTACAAAAGTGATTCAAACTTGGAAAGAGCAATATCTTGAATTGGGCAATCATGATTTTATCAATTATGTACAAATTTTTGAAAACAAAGGTGCTGTGATGGGCTGTAGTAATCCACATCCGCATGGACAAATTTGGGCACAATCCTCCTTACCCACCCAAATAGAAAAAACACAAAAAAGTTTGCAGAAATACTTTGATGCCAACAAAAAAAGTTTGTTGAAAGACTATTTAGAAGAAGAATTAAAATTGAAAGAAAGAATCGTAATAGAAAATGAACATTTTGCAGTAGTCGTACCCTTTTGGGCGATTTGGCCTTATGAAACCATGATTATCAGCAAACGACATTTTGGGAGTATCATTGGGATGACCAAAGAGGAGACAGTTTCTTTTGCTGAAATAATAAAAGGAATTACGGTTAAATATGATAATCTTTTTGAAACCTCCTTCCCCTATTCTTCCGGAATTCATCAAGCTCCAACAGACCGAACAGCTCATCCGGAATGGCATTTTCACATGCATTTTTATCCGCCTTTGTTGCGAAGTGCCACCGTTAAAAAATTCATGGTGGGCTATGAAATGATGGGTGAAGCCCAACGTGATATTTCGCCTGAAAAAAGTGCCGCCATTTTGAGAGACTTGCCTACCTTGCATTATAAATTAAAACAATAACACTAATCCATTTCCTATGAATACAGGTTTTGTTACCTTAGACTATGTCATTTTTATTGCTTACGCACTTTTAATTTTGGGTGTAGGATTGTACATGTCCCGAAGCAAAAAAGGGCATCAAAAAAATGCAGAAGATTATTTTTTAGCCAGTAAATCGCTGCCTTGGTGGGCTATTGGAACTTCGTTAATTGCTGCCAATATTTCTGCGGAACAATTTATAGGCATGTCGGGTTCAGGATTTGCAGTAGGTCTTGCCATTTCTTCTTATGAGTGGATGGCCGCTATAACCTTAATCATTGTAGGGAAATATTTTTTACCCATTTTTATAGAAAAAGGAATTTATACCATTCCGGAGTTTGTAGAAAAACGGTTTTCTACTAATTTAAAAACTATTTTGGCTGTTTTTTGGGTCGCTTTATATGTTTTTGTCAACATCACATCCGTATTATATTTGGGAGCCTTAGCAATGAATACGATAATGGGTGTCGATATGATGTGGGCAATCATCGGTTTATCCCTTTTTGCCGCAGCTTATTCCATTTATGGCGGTTTGGCTTCCATTGCCTGGACTGATGCCATTCAAGTAGTGTTTTTAATTTTTGGTGGATTAGCAACCACTTACCTAGCTTTAAATACTGTTTCAGACGGTCAAGGAATGATGGAAGGATTGGGAATCATTTATGATAAAGCTCCTACCAAATTCTCGATGATTTTAGATGAGTCCAATCCGGAATATCTAAATTTACCGGGTATTGGGGTTTTAATAGGAGGAATGTGGGTAGCTAATTTATATTATTGGGGTTTTAACCAATATATTATCCAACGAGCTTTGGCTGCTAAATCATTAAAAGAAGCTCAAAAAGGGATATTATTAGCTGCCTTTTTGAAATTATTAATTCCATTTATCGTGGTAATTCCGGGAATTGCAGCCTTTGTGATTGTAAATGATCCGGAAATGTTAGCCCGATTAGGAGCAGATGGTTTAATCAATATTCCGAGTGATGCCGCTGCAGACAAAGCCTATCCGTGGTTGATTCAGTTTTTACCTTCCGGTCTGAAAGGATTAGCTTTTGTGGCTTTGACTGCTGCAATTGTTTCTTCTTTAGCCTCCATGTTAAATTCAACTTCAACGATTTTTACGATGGATATTTACAAACAATACATCAATAAAAATTCAGATGATAAAACAACTGTTCGTGTAGGCCGAATAACTTCTGCCGTTGCTTTATTGATAGGAGCAATCGTTGCCCCGTTGTTAGGCGGAATTAACCAAGCGTTTCAGTTTATACAGGAATATACCGGCGTAGTGAGTCCGGGCATATTAGCCATCTTTCTATTAGGGCTATTCTGGAAAAAAACGACTAATAAAGCTGCTATTTGGGGTGCTTTAGTTTCCATACCGATTGCAATGTTCTTTAAAGTTGGGCCGAAAGGTTGGGCTGAAGGTTCTGCGTTGGAAAATATTTTCCCTAGTGTCCCTTTCTTGGATCAAATGGGGTATACCACTTTACTAACCATGGCTATTATTGCTTTAATAAGCTGGAATCAAAATAAAGGCGTTGATGATGCCAAAGGATTTGAATTACGCAGAGAAACCTTTAAAACAAGTTCTACCTTTAACATCAGTGCCTTTGCCATCATGATTGTTTTAGTATTCTTGTATGCATTCTTTTGGAAATAAACCTAAAGCTTGAATACAAAAGTTTTGTTAGTGCTTAAATCTATTTGCCATACATTACATAAATAAATTTGTGTAATGTGTGGCTTTAAAAAAAGTATCAGTTGATACGGGAAACTTTTATAGTATAGAATCTTAAACTACAATTTAAACCAATAAAAAAAAACTCACAATTTGGGGAAAGTAAGTTTTTTTGGGTTGTTGGTATTTGTATTGGAAATTAATCCGGAGTACCTACTACTCCAGTATTGTCAGTAATCAACGGTAAACGAACCGCTAATCCTTTTTCGTTTAACATCGTCATTTGGAAAGTATCTTTTTTAGCTAATGCATACGATATTAATCCATTGAATTTGTTATAGGAAATATTCATTTCTTTTAAATTGCTTAAATTCTCTAACTCAAAAGGCACTTGTCCTACAAAGTTATTTTCAAATAAACTTAAGTTTTCAAGAGCTGTTAAATTCTCAACTTCATAGCTTAATTTACCGGAGAAGTTATTGCTGTTTAACATTAAAACTTTCAGATTTTTTAATCCAAATAATGATTTAGGTAATTCACCTTCAAGCATATTGTTAAATAAGGATAGGTTTTCTAATTGAGCTAAATTTCCAATTTCATTTGGCAATCCACCTGTTAAAGAATTCATGTATAATTCTACTATTTTTAATGATTTTGCATTTCCTATCGTAACAGGAATTGAACCGGTTAAACGATTGAACGAAACATTTAATGTTTTCAACGCTTGTAATTCACCTATTGATGCCGGCAAACTTCCATTTAAATCATTTTTAAATAAATCTAATGTTTCTAAATATTTTAAATTAGAAATTTCTGCAGGAATTTGACCTTTTAAGTTGTTGTTTGGCAATTCAAGACCAACTACTTTGTTGTCTTTTATTTTCACACCATACCAAGTAGAAGTTGCAGCTTTTAAATCCCATGTTTTTTTCCATTGATTACCATTGGTAGACTGATAGAATTTTACTAAAGCCTCTTTTTCCGTAACAGAAACCTCTGCTAAAGCGAGAAAGGAAATGAAAAATAGAAAAAATGTAGTAGTAATTGTTTTCATAAGTTTATTAAATTTGGGTTTGACGAAGTAAATATAGATACTTTAATCGTTATAATACATATTTAATCGATGAAATGCATATTTTATTATTTTTTTGTAGTTTTTACTTACAATTATCGACGAACTGCACTAGGTACTTTCTGTTTTAAGAAACTTGATTAAGTAAAAACAAAACCCACTCTTTATAAGACTTTAAAAATTAACTAAATATTTGTTAAATAACAATTAACCCTAAAACCTTTGGTTTTAGAAAAGGTAAATTTGTAAACTATAAATTTTACAACCACAAAAAAACAAGCCTAACCTTATGAAATTTAAAAACATCTTTATAATTCTGCTTTCAGTGGGATTACTAGCGTTAATAGTTTATAGAATTACAAGCAATAAATCACAAAACGAAAAAAACAATAGCAAAAGTGCCGCTCCAAAAATGGCTACCAATGTCAAAGGTCTTGTTTTAACACCTCAGAAATTCTCTAATGAATTAACTTTGTCAGGTACCATTGATGCTAACGAACAAATTGAACTTCGCAGTGAAGTTTCAGGCGTTGTACAAGGTATCTTTTTTAAAGAAGGGCAAAACGTAACCAAAGGACAACAGTTAATTAAAGTCAACGATATCGAATTAAGAGCTCAATTGTCGCAAGCCAAAACCCGACAATCCTTAGCTTCTGAAAACGAACGAAGAGCCAAATTACTTTTAGAAAAAGAAGCCATTAGTCAGGAAGAATATGATGTTGCCAAAGCAGAATTACAATCCACGCAAGCACAAACCCAATTAATTCAAGCTCAAATTGCTAAAACTTCGATTGTAGCACCCTTTTCAGGAAAAATCGGTTTACGGTCTATTTCTCCCGGAACCTATGTAACACCAACCACACTAATTGCAAAACTGGTGAACAATGCACAGGTGAAAATAACATTTTCCATTCCGGAAAAATATGCCACATTAATGAGGCTGAATTCCGATTTAAGTTTTACAACCTCCGGTTCCAGTGAAAAGTTTTCGGGTAAAATTTATGCCATGGAACCTGCCATTGAACAATCCACCAGAACATTACAAATAAGAGCTTTTGCAGACAATAAACAAGGAAGATTAATTCCCGGCACCTATGCTAATATCACCTTGCCTTTAGATGATATCAACGATGCCTTACTTGTTCCGACCGAAGCAATCATTCCGATTCAAAACGGTAAAAAAGTTTTTATCTCATCCAAAGGAAAGGCTAAAGAAGTAATAATTGAAACGGAATCCCGTACAGAAAAAGAAATTCTGGTCACTGCCGGATTAAAACCCGGTGATACGGTCATCATATCCGGAATCATGGCTTTAAAAGAAGGAGCACCACTAAACGTAACACTACCTAAAAACTAAATCGCATGAGTTTATCAACTTTAAGCATCAAGCGACCGGTTTTAACCATTGTGATGAATCTGATGATTGTCCTTTTTGGAATCATTGGCTACACTTATTTGGGCGTTCGTGAATTTCCATCCATTGACCCGGCACAAATTACCGTTCAAACCAATTATACGGGTGCCAACGCAGATATTATAGAATCGCAAATTACAGAACCGCTTGAAAAAGCAATTAATTCCATCGACGGAATTCGAAACATTTCCTCTACCAGTGCACAAGGCACCAGTGTTATTTCCATCGAATTTAATCTAGGTAAAAACCTTGAAGAAGCCGCCAATGATGTGCGTGATAAAGTTTCGCAAGCTGTTAGAAATTTGCCGCAAGATTTAACTGCACCCCCTGTAGTTTCAAAAGCTGATGCCGACTCCGACCCGATTCTGACAATGACCATGAAGAGTGAAAATAAAAATGTTTTGGAACTTACAGATTATGCGGAAAATGTAATTTTACAACGTTTGCAAACCATTCCGGGTGTTAGTAGTGTTCGGATTTGGGGTGAACGAAAATATGCCATGCGTTTGTGGATTGACCCAATTAAACTTTCTGCTTATGGTTGCACTGCTTCTGATGTACTAACGGCTTTGAACAAACAAAATGTCGAATTACCCTCCGGAAAGCTGACAGGAAACAATACTGAATTAACCGTAAAAACCCTTGGTAATTTATCTACTGAACAAGATTTTAACAACATCATTGTAAAATCAGAAGGCGATAAAATTGTTCGCTTGTCGGATGTTGCGAAGGCAAGTTTGGAAGCAGAAAACCTGGAAACCAGGTTGAGTGATTCCGGTCAAACCATGATTGGACTAGCCATTACACCACAACCGGGGACCAATTATTTAGATATTTCGGAAGAATTCTATAAACAATACGAATTACTGAAAAAAGATTTACCAAAAGATTTTGAACTGAATGTAGCAATTGATACGACCATTTTTATCAAAAAAGCTATTTTAGAAGTAGCTGAAACTTTGTTGATTTCTTTACTTTTAGTAACTTTAGTAATCTATCTTTTCTTTAGAGATTGGGCCATTGCTTTTCGACCATTAATTGACATTCCTGTTTCTTTAATTGCTACTTTTTTCATTATGTATATTTTTGGTTTTTCCATCAATGTACTTACGTTGTTGGCAATTGTTTTAGCAACCGGATTGGTAGTAGATGACGGTATTGTAGTCACCGAAAACATTTTCAAGAAAGTAGAAGAAGGCATGTCGCCCATCGAAGCAGCCATCAAAGGTTCCAATGAAATTTTCTTTGCTGTAATTTCTATTTCCATTACGCTTGCAGCAGTATTTCTTCCTATTATATTCTTAGAAGGCTTTGTGGGAAGATTATTCCGAGAGTTTGGAATAGTGATCGGTGCGGCCGTTTTAATATCGGCCTTTGTTTCCTTAAGTTTAACACCCATGTTGAATGCTTATTTGATGAAAGGCGGGAAACAAAAACGTTCGAAATTCTACGAAATGACCGAACCGTTTTATGAAAATTTAAATAAAGGTTATGCCAACTCGTTAGGTAAATTCATGAAGAGAAAATGGTTGAGTTTTCCAATTTTGATTATCTGTTTGGGATTATCAGTCTTGTTTTACAACATTCTACAAAAAGAAACGGCTCCCTATGACGACCGAAGTATGATACTTGTGAATGTTACCGGACAAGAAGGTGCTACCTACGATTACATGGATCGCTTTATGCAAGACTTGTCGCAATTGATAACTGATTCCATTCCTGAGAAAAAAATAAGTTTGATTGTCACTTCCCCCGGATTTAGTGCCGGTTCACTTAACAGAGGTTTTGCCAGACTTTCATTAGTTGATCCTGAAGATAGAGATGCTTCGCAAAAAGAAGTTGCTGACCGATTAACAAAATTAACCAAAGGTTTTACTGACACCAAAACATCCGTTTCCGAGCAACCCACTATTTCTGTTAACAGACGAGGAGGATTACCCATTCAGTTTATCGTTCAAGCAAAAAACTTTGAAATGCTAAGGAAAAAAATTCCGGAATTCATGGAAGAAGCCTCTAAAGACCCAACTTTTTCAATTACCGATGTAAACTTAAAATTCAACAAACCTGAAATTTATGTTACTATCAATCGCGAAAAAGCGGAATCATTGGGTGTTTCTGTACTCGATGTTGCCCAAAGCATTCAATTATCGTTAAGCGGGCAACGTTTTGGTTATTTCTTAATGAACGGAAAACAATACCAAGTAATCGGACAATTTGATAAAAAAGACCGCGACCAACCGTTGGATTTAGCAGCAATCTTTGTTCGAAATAATGCCGGTCAATTGATACAATTAGACAATGTAGTGACCATTGACGAGCAAAGCAGTCCGCCTCAATTATTTCACAATAATCGTTATATGGCGGCAACTGTTTCGGCTGGTTTAGCTCCAGGAAAAAGTATTGGGGACGGAATTGAAGCCATGGAACGCATCAAAGAAAAAGTGCTGGACGAAACCTTTACAACCGACTTAGGAGGCGAATCACGTGATTTTGCGGAAAGTAATTCCAACACCATGTTTGCTTTTGGATTGGCATTATTATTAATTTTCTTAATCTTAGCCGGACAATTTGAAAGTTTTATCGATCCGTTTATCATCATTTTAACAGTACCAATGGCTGTTGCCGGAGCCTTATTCTCCCTTTGGCTTTTCGGACAAACGTGGAATATTTTCAGTCAGATTGGAACAGTCATGCTGATTGGACTAGTAACCAAAAACGGAATTTTAATTGTTGAATTTGCCAACCAACTTCGCGAACAAGGAAAAACAAAATATGAAGCGGTTATGCAAGCCGCTGAATCTCGCCTCCGACCGATTTTGATGACCAGTTTGACCTTAGCTTTAGGAGCGATGCCAATTGCCGTTTCGTTAGGGGCTGCTTCTCAGAGTAGAATGGGTATGGGAATTGTAATTGTTGGAGGAACTATTTTCTCGTTAATTTTAACCCTTTATGTGATTCCTGCCATTTACCTGATGTGGTCGCGTGAAAAGAAACACCGGACTGAATTAGACCAAGCTGATCAATTTGACCGTGAGTCTGTTTAATTTGAACTTATGAAAAATTTTAAATATATAGTAGTATTTCTAATAGGACTTCCTTTTTTTGCTGTAGGACAAACCGTTCTAACCTTAGAAGAAGCGATTGCCATTACATTAGAGAATAATTTTGACCTTCGTATTGCAAAAAACGAAGTTAAAATAAATGAAGAAAATGTAAGCTTGGGAAATGCCGGAATGTTGCCAAGAGTGAATGGGGTTGTTACTAATAACAACACCATTTTAAACACTAAACAAACCCAATCGAATGGTAACGAAATTGAAATTGACGGAGCAAAAAATTTAAATCTAAATTACGGCGTTGGTTTAGAGTGGACTATTTTTGATGGTTTCAGTATGTTTGCACGTCATAACCAATTGAAAGAAATTCAAAAATTGGGTGAAACTGAATTAAAATTAAACGTGCTTGCAAAAGTCAGTGAAGTATATGACACCTATTATATTTTGGTCAATCAACAACATTTGATTAGAAGTTTAGACAGTATTATCGCTGTTTCTGAATTCCGATTAAAAACAGCACAAACACGATTCACTATTGGTAAAGCTTCAAAATTAGAAGTGCTGAATGCCGAAGTGGATTACAATGCAGATGTTTCCGCAAAAATCAGGTTAAAGGAACAATATGCCATTTCAAAAATCGCTTTGAATCAATTATTAGTCCGCCCTTCTGAAACAGATTTTACAGTAACTGATGTTATTTTAATTGATGAAACTTTAAAATTAACAGACTTGCTCGGATTGGCCCAAGAACAAAATCCGGAATTACAGATACAATACATCAACAAAAAAATTCAGGAATACGAACTTAAGCAAGTAAAAGCAGCAAGATACCCAAGTTTGAGTTTATCAACAGGATATAATTTCATTCGATCGGAATCTCCTTTTGGATTCATAACGCAGACTTCCGGGCAAAACTTTAATTATGGTTTTACAGCCTCTATCAATATATTTGACGGATTTAATCAAAACCGTAATGAACGAACGTCTAAAATTCAATTGGAAAATACGCAATTGCAGATTGATAGACAAAAGCAAGCGGTTAATGCCCAAATATCGAGTTTTTACCAATCGTATCTTTCCAATTTAGCCTTATTGGAAATGGAACAAAAGAACGAAAAAATTGCCCGTCAAAATTTAGAAATAACATTAGACAAATTTAAAATTGGGACTATATCTCCGGTTGAATTCAGAACCGCTCAAGTGAATTATGCCAATGCTGTTATTCGTTTAACCAATGCAGAATTGTTGACAAAACAAACCGAAATCAGTTTAAAAGAAATTGCCGGAAACTTATCCTTTTAACTTTTTGAACTTCAATTTATTGCCTATTTTAAAACAAGTTATTCATTTATATTTTATATTTGATATACTAACCAATAACTTTTTAACTTATGGAAATGAATTTTATCTCTGTTTTAGTAGCAGCGACTTCCACATTAGTGGTAGGTGCCGTATGGTATAGTCCGATGCTTTTTGCCAATGCTTGGATGAAAGAATCCGGTCTTACCGAAGAACAATTAAAAAAAGGAAACATGCTGAAAATATTTGGCCTGACCTTTCTTTTTTCAGTCATGATTGCTATGATTATGCAAGTGCTTTCCATTCACCAATTTGGTGCTTTAGGAATGATTGGCGGTCCGGATTATATCGAAACAGCCAAGCCCTCTTATGCTGCATTTATGGCAGATTATGGAACTGTTTTCCGAACTTTTAAACACGGAGCACTTCACGGATTTATGTCCGGATTGTTTTTTGCCTTCCCATTAATAGCCATCAATGGTTTATTCGAACATAAATCATGGAAATATATTTTTATCAATGCCGGTTATTGGACCGTTAGCATGACTATTATGGGAGCCATTGTTTGTGGTTGGGTTTAAGCCAACTTGTCAATTGCCGCTGCTAATTTAATATCTTTATCAGTAACCCCTCCTGCATCATGAGTTGATAAACGGAGGGTTACTTTATTATAGACATTCCAAATTTCAGCATGATGGTTTTGTTTTTCCGAAAGACACCCTACTTGAACAATGAATGCTAAAGCTTCCAAGAAATTTTTAAAAACATAAGCTTTATCTATTGCATTGTCTTTAAAACCCCAACCTTTAAGTTCCTGAATTTCTTTCTGAATGGTACTTTTGTTATAAATCATAATCAAATATTTATATAAAGTTAAATAAGATTATTATTTATCCAACATACTTTAACTTTATCAACTTATTTCTGAAACAATTTGTCTTTGAATTCAGCGTATACTTTTAGCATTTACGAATCGGTTAAGCAATTGCCATCCCAATGGAATAGCTTAGCTACCTCGAATATATTTTTATCGACCCACTATTTAGACGTGTTAGAAGAATCAGCTCCTCAAAACATGAGCTGTTTTTTTATAGGTATTTTCGAAAACAAAAACTTGGTTGGTATCGCCTTATCTCAATTTTTAGATTTAAATAAGTTGGAATCGTTTGGTGAACGGGACAAATGCGTCAAAACATTCATTCGAAATATAATCTTCAGAAACTTTTGTTCACATGTCTTGTTAATGGGAAACAACATGCTAACCGGACAAAATGCCTTTCAGTTTTCTCCTGAAATTGATTCATCGAAAGGAGTTGAGACACTTTATCAAGCAACAAACGAAATCAAAAAAACACTTAAACAAAAAGGACTGAAAGTACATTTAACGACCTTAAAAGATTTTGATACTGAAAATGTATCTCATTTTTCTGCCCCTGATTTTCAAACTTTTTATCGTTTCACAACCCAACCCAATATGGTTTTTTGCTCTTGTGACCATTGGGCAACTTTTGATGACTATATCGCCGCATTAGCAAAAAAATACCGTGACCAATACAAACGTTGCCGTAAAAAAGCAGAAGGAATTCAAAAGAAAAAAATGGATTTAGAGGAAATTATTGCTCAGGAAGAAACCATTTATGATTTGTATCATCACGTAGCTCAAAACGCTCCGTTTAATACTTTTTTCTTAGCTAAAAACCACTTTCGGGTGATGAAAGAAAAACTGAAAGACAATTTTTTATTCTATGGTTATTTTGAAAATGGCAGTTTAATTGGATTCAATACCTTAATTAAAAACGGTAACCAAATGGATACCTATTTTTTGGGTTATGATGAAAAAATTCAGCGTGAAAAAATGTTGTATTTAAATATGCTCTATGATATGATTGCCTATTCAATCAACCAAGGTTTTAAAGAAATTGTTTTTGCCCGAACAGCTTTGGAAATCAAAAGTTCTGTAGGTGCAAAACCGGTAGAAATGTTTGGGTTTATGCAACATTCAAATGTGCTAATCAACAAAAAAATGGAACAGTTATTCTGTTATTTGGAACCTAAAACAGATTGGCAAGAGCGAAATCCGTTTAAATAGAATTTTTATATTTTCGGTATTGATATAAGGCAAAAATCGCTAAAATCAATTCGCCAATAATACCATAAGAAAAAGCCGGAGAAGGAATGCCATCCAAAATCATACTCAACATTCTACCAGATACTAATCCAATCATAAATATGAAATTAGAAAGCGTGGCCATGTTCCAAAAATCAGGTTTTAGTATTCCCATAATCCAAAAAGCCGAAAAAGCTAAATACAATCCCAGAATAGCTCGAAACACATTCTTTAAATCAGTAGATTGAACCGCAAAATCAAATAAAATCGGTACTGTTTCATTTGGGAATAATCCGTAAAAAAGTGCTGCGGGAATAACAATCAACACTGAAATAATCAAATGTAAATTTTTACGAATCATATTGTTACCTAATTTAAAGCATCTATCTCACCTTGAATAACTTCCCAATCCCCCAATAATTTATCTAACTCCTGTTTCTTTTTATTATAGGCCATAAAAAAACTGGCATCTTCAATATGTTTGTCATAATTTGACATCAATGCTTTATCATCATTTTGAATGTCGATTTCCAATTGCTTGATTTGACTTTCAATTTTACTTAAGCGATTTTGAAGCGATTTGTTCTTCTTTTGATCTTCATACGAAACCGATTTATTTTCTTTATTGGAATTTGAATTCGCTACTACATCTTTCTTTTCAATTTCACGCATGTTCATGGCATTACGTTGCTCTAAGAAAAAGTTGATATCTCCCAAATATTCTCTGATTTTTTGGTCTTTGAATTCATATACCGTATTTGCCATTCCTTGTAAAAAATCCCTATCGTGTGAAACCAACAGTAAGGTTCCTTCAAATTTATTTAAGGCCGCTTTTAAAACGTTTTTTGATTTAATATCTAAGTGATTGGTTGGCTCATCCATCAATAAAACATTAATGGGTTGCAACAATAATTTGCATAACGCCAAACGGTTTCGTTCTCCACCGGATAGCACCTTTACCTTTTTTTCCACATCATCCCCTCGAAACAAAAAGGAACCTAACATATCGCGGACTTTAGAACGATTACTGTCTGTTGCAGCATTCACCATGGTTTCCAACAACGTAATTTCGCCGTCTAAATATTCTGCCTGATTTTGGGCAAAATAACCCAACTGCACATTATGACCTAATTTGATTGACCCTTGGTATTTGAATTCGTTTACAATGGCTTTGATAAAAGTCGATTTCCCTTGACCATTTTGACCCACGAAAGCAATTTTACTGCCACGTTCAACTAACAACGAAATATCTTTTAGAATGATTTTATCACCATAGGCTTTGGTTACCTTTTCAGCTTCAATCACCACTCTTCCGGGAGTAATGGAAACAGGAAATGAAATATTCATAACAGAATTGTCATCTTCATCGACTTCAATTCGCTCTACTTTATCGAGTTTTTTAATTAACGATTGAGCCATGGAAGCTTTTGAAGCTTTCGCTCTAAACTTTTCAATTAACTTTTCAGTCTCTTCAATTTTTTTAGCTTGATTTTTTTGAGTAGCCAATTGCTTTTCACGAATTTCTTCTCGCAAAACTAAATATTGTGAATAAGGCTTATTGAAATCATATGCTTTTCCGAGCGAAATTTCAATGGTTCGATTCGTCACATTATCTAAAAACATTTTATCATGCGAAACGATGACCACTACTCCGGGAAAATTTCTAAGAAACCCTTCTAACCAAATTATACTTTCAATATCTAAGTGATTGGTTGGCTCATCGAGAAGCAAAATATCGTTGGATTGTAAAAGCAGTTTTGCTAATTCAATCCGCATCCGCCATCCTCCTGAAAAAGTATCCGTTTGATTATTGAATTCTTCTCTTTTGAATCCTAATCCTAACAGAATTTTTTCGGTATCGCCGACATAATTGTAACCCCCTAATACTTCAAAATGATGTGTTACATCACTCAATTCATCAATTAATTCAGAATACGTTTGACTTTCATAATCTGTACGGGTGGCCAATAGATGATTGATTTGATCTATTCTGACTTCCGTTTTCTTAATATCTTCAAAAGCTTGG
>NZ_PNJW01000021.1 GCF_013822155.1 Flavobacterium sp. | reverse complement strand
TCGCGGAGTCGAATACGTTAAACTCATTGGAGCTTGGTCTATCACTGCAATCGACAACACAAAACTTGTGCTTCCACCGGAATTACTTGCCGTTACTGTGTAATTCGTGGCCGCTGATAATTCTGTCGGTGTGCCGGAGATAATTCCCGATGCGGTGTTGAAACTTAATCCGTTTGGTAAACTCGGTTCGATGGAATAATCCAAAACTGCTCCGCCGGAAATCGTTGGAATCAAATCCGTAATGGCCTCATCAATTGTGAAGATATTCGGAGTCGAATACGTTAAACTCATTGGAGCTTGGTCTATCACTGCAATCGATAGTACAAAACTTGTGCTTCCACCAGTATTACTTGCCGTTACTGTGTAATTCGTGGCCGCTGATAATTCTGTCGGTGTTCCGGAGATAATTCCCGATGCGGTGTTGAAACTTAATCCGTTTGGTAAACTCGGTTCGATGGAATAACTATCTGCTACAGATGTAACGGTAGGAATTAAAGGTAAAATTTCTGTCCCAATTGTGAATACATTCGGAGTAGGATATTGCAATGGCAACTGAACACCTTTGGCAGAAAAATTATTAAAAGTGACCCTATCACCATTATCAATTGTCATATTAGGTCCTGTAAATCGTAATCTAACTTTGAAATTAGGATTATTTGCTGCTCCCGAAATGGCTGAAAAATCAATTTCAAACAGTTGAAAATTGGATGTTAGTGCAAGAGATGTTTCAGTTAAATCGGTTGATATCCAAACCGGATTTCCTTCTGTAATCGAATAATCAACTACAATTGCATCGGCTGCATTTTCATCTTTAGCTGCAAATCCAAAAATAATATCTTTATATCCTAAGGTTGAAAAAGTAAAAATCATAGTATTTTCTAAACCCTGATATTGAAAAGGTTGCTTAATTTGTAATCCTCGCATATTTGCTGAAGCAAAAGGTATATTGTTGTTAGCTTCAGGGATATAATTAATCGTCGTTGGACTATTTCTTCTCTCCATCGATGCTTTTCTCCAGTTTGGATGAGCATTGGTAAACGGATAACCTTCTAAACAAGATTGAAAAGTAAGAACACCATCATTTAAAACCTCAAAAGTTGAATTAATTGAAACAATTGGGGTATCATTTGGCAAAGAAGAATTCATTAACCAAAAATAAATTGGTTCAACCGATTCAACTGCAAATCCTTCTGGGACAAAAATGGCCGTTACTGAAAAATTAATGGCTGAATCAACTATAATTTCTTCCTCTGTACTTGTAGAAATTCCCTCCCAATGACTAAAAACATAGCCTTCTTTTGCAATAGCTTTTAATTTTACAGGAATATTCGAAAAATAAATTCCCACCCAAGGATATGGATTTGAATTAATTCCAGGAGTTGTAGAAAGAACATCAATTGTGTTTATTTTTACAAATCCATGGTCTTGATTAGAAACATCAATAGTAACCTCAATATTTGTAGCAATACCAAATTTATCGCGGATGTGAGTTCTTTGAAATCCGGATCTTTGATTAGCAAAATCAATTTCTCTATTTAAAAAATAATTCCAATCACCAAAATCTTGAGGAGCTTTCCAACGGTCAAATTGTTTTGGCATTTCAGGTTCTAAAACGGTTTTCATTGAATTAATTTTTTCAACAATCCTATCCGAATGAAAATAAGTATTCATTAAATCCGCAAAACGATTGATAAAATCATTTTTAAAAGAATTATTTTCCAATAGCTTTCTTAATATCAACGTTGACCATTCCGGATTTGGCCATTCCGGACCATTTTCTGCAGTTGCATTTGCTAATGAATTTAGAGAAATACTTCCTCCACTAATTCCAAATGTTGAATCCATATCATGAATTGCCCAACGCCATCTTCCGTCTAATCCATAAGGAGCAGTTGGTTCATATTGAGCCGTTTTTTTTCTCCAATAAATAATATTATTCCCCGGCCAATCTACATTTTGAAAAAAAATATTAGAAATAAAATAATCCTGAAAATTTTCAGTATCCATTTGGGTTTTGATATAATTGTAGTGATTTGTAGGTGCCAAGGAATGACTTTCAAAATATTCAATCATTTCAAGATAATGTTCATTATCACCTTCCTCTTCGATGGCATTATTTTCTAAAACATCTAATTGGTCACTTTCAATTCCGTATTCTCTTTTAAAGTATTTATCATCATACTTTTCTCGTAAACTTAATATACCATAATATTCCCCATTTATGAATGTTATTGTTGGTTGATATGCTTCGGTTTCTACCCTCAAGCCTTTAATTAATTCATGATTCAAAGGGTCACGAAACATTGTGTGATAAAAATCACCACTTGAATTTTTTAAAGAAAGTCGGGTGTAACTATTATCCGTTTGGTCAGAAAAGAAAGTATAATCCAAATCCTCATCACCATATTCTGTTTTAGCATAGAAATTGAATGATTTACTTGGATAAATTCTGGAATAATTTCCACGAATTCGAATTCCAATATTTTGATTTATTACTTCTAAACCATTCACGAAATAACTAAAATTAGAGATTCTTTCAGAAGTTGCGCCTTTTCGAGCAAAATTTCCAATTTCATAATCTGCCACATCGGTTGGATTATTGATACGCCAAGTATCAAAATCTAATCCTGCAACATAAATACCATTGTTATAATCAAATAATTTATTTTCATCAATACTTAATGACACAATTGGAAGTGTAAATTCATTATTTGCTAGAGGCGAAATAAAATAATTTTTAGTTACAATAGGACTAGCTAAAGCACCTGCCTTTATAACTTTTGCCCGGACAACTGTTGATTTGAAAATTGGATTATTGGGTAAATAAGGTGGTATAAAATCATACGTAGATGAAATCATTGAAACTTTATTTGGTAACGGTGACCGATCAACAATTGGTATTGGCAAAGAATAAGCAAGGGTTTGAAAAGAGTTATATAAAAACGTGCCAAATGCCTGACCCGGAAGTTTTGGATATTGATTTTTATAACTATAAGTCGTTCCAGATAAATTATTTTCATCTGGTTCAGAGCCATCCAACGTGTAAAGTATTGTAACACCCTCATCTACAGAAGAGAGCATCAAATTAAAACCTGAAGTAAAAAAACCTGAATTTTGAGAAAATTGAGGTGGGCTAAGTGTTTCGTTATATCCAATTCCTGTGTTTTCAGCATTGGGTGTTGGAATTTGAAAATAAACAAATTCCCCAACACCATTGGGCGATCTTCCATAAGAAATATTTGCTAACATTGGAGCTGCTGGGGCAGAATTCACGACCGTTCCTAAAGGCTCTGTTAAAGATATTGTTTCCCCATCTCCACTAATTTTAAAATTAGAATGTAGCGGATTAGCGGGATCAGTTCTGTTTTTGTCTGATGCCCAAATTAAAAGATAACTCCCCGGATTAATTGTTACATTAGGGAAAACCCATTTAAATAATAGGGTTGAGTCGTCTGTCAAACCATATCCTTGTAAGTTTATGGGTGACAAACCTGTATTATACAATTCTATCCAATCCTGATAACTGGCATCTTCATCCATGTTTGTGGAAGTATTAGATGCTAAAACTTCATTAATCACAATATTTTGGCTAATAGCCGGAAAGGTATAGGCAATAGAAATCACAGCGGCGATTAGCAGCATTTTATTCATATTCAAAAATATTAGGTGGATGGAATTGTTTTTATAAAAGTAGTTTAATTAAAAACCTACTCTATCATTTTATCGATTAAAACCACATATTATCGATAAAACGAAAAGGAGGCTAATATGCCTCCTTTTTTATAAAATTATTTAAATGATTTATCTTTTGATTATTTTCTTCATATCAGATTTACCTTCTGCATTAAGTTGTAACAAATAAATTCCACTTTGAAGGCCACCAATATTAATTTGTGAAGTTTCTAATTCTCCAGATTTTATTAGTTTTCCATCTATTGTATAAAGATTATAATCCACTTTTGTATAATTGTGAGCGATATTCAACAGTTCTGTTGTTGGGTTTGGAAATACTTTGAAAACGAGTGCTGTGTTTTCTTCAACTCCAAGATTAAGTGATACTCCTCTAACACTAAAATTGTTGAAAGTAACTCTATTCCCTAAATCCTCTGCTAAATTAGCTCCGGAAAATCGAACTCTTATTTTTAAATTCTGATTATTATCAGAAAGAGGAACATTCACAAAATCAATATTAAATAATTGGTAAGCATCTGTTAATGGCAATGCAGATGAGCTCAAGCCTGTTAAAATCCAGTTTGGTGTTCCTGAAACAGTTGAGTAATCAAATATAAGTCCTTCAGCTGCTAATTCATTTTTGGCTGCAAATGCAAATTTTAAATCTCTATACCCTAAAGAGGAAACATTAAAAATTAAAGCATTTTGTTGACCATTATTTGTAAATGGTTGTTTAATTTGAATTCCTCTCATATTTGAAGTAGCAAAAGGAATATTATTATTTGCTTCCGGAATATAATTGATATCCGTTGGACTATTTCTTCTTTCCATTGATGCTTTTCTCCAATTTGGACTAGTTGCATCAAAAGGATAACCGGTTAAACAGGATTGATATTGTAAAACACCTTCCGAAGGAACTTCAAAAGTTGAATTCAAACTTGTAAGCGGTGTATCATTAGCAATTGTAGTATCTAAATTCCAAAAATAAATTGGCACTTCTGATCCAGGGCCACCTGATAGAACGAAATGAGCGGTCACACTGAAATTGTTTGCTGTAGTAATAGTAATTTCTGCATTTGTGCTCGTAGAAGCACCCGTCCAGTGACTAAAAATATATCCCGGTAATGGAATTGCTTTTAATGTAACCGGAATGTTTTGAAAATAAATTCCTGTCCAAGGATAAGGGTCTTCAGACACACCAGGTGTAGTGGATTTTATTTCAATTGTATTAATTTTAATAAAACCGTGAGTTATATCGTCTACATCTAGTGTAGCATTAATATCTCCTGTAATTCCAAATTTATTTCTAATATGTTGTCTTTGATATGTTGGTCTTGTATTCGCAAAATTAATCATTTGTTGAATACTATAATCATCCCAAACTTCGACAGTTTCCGGAGATTCCCAACGATCAATATGTTCTTGAATTTCCGGTTGAATTCTGGCTTTGAACAAGTTAATATTACTAACTACTCTAGATGGTAGAAAATAGGTGTTCAACATGTCGGCAAATCGATTAATAAAATCTAATTTAAAACCATTATTCTCTAATAATTTTCGTAAAATTAGTGTTGACCATTCCGGATTTGGGTAATCAAATATTCCGGTTGCTGTAGCAAATTCTAAAGTATTGTGACCACTTCCACTTGGATAATTTCCAAAACCATCATCTAAATCATTCATTCCGGCTCTCCATCGTCCATCTTGACCATAGGGTGCATTTGGTTCGTATGCTACAGTTCTTTTTCTCCAAAAAACAGTATTCCAACCAGGCCAATCCGTGTTTTGAGCATATATATTAGTGATGTTATAATCTCTGAAGTTTTCCGGATCTAATTGAGTTGTAATATAATTGTAATTTGCCTGATTAGCCAAAGAATTGGCTTCCATGTAGTCAGTCATCGCAAAATAGTGATCATTATCACCAGTATCCGGAGTTAAATCATCTTTCAAATAGTCTAAGTCAATTTCATCAATTCCGTAAACTCTTTTGAAATATTTATCATCATATCGTTCCCTAAGATTTAAAATACCCCAATATTCACCATTGACAAAAACAATACTTGGCTGATAAGCTTTTGTGTCCAATTTTAAGGTTTTAACTAAATCCTGTGTAAAAGCATCTCTGAATAAAGTGCTGTAAAAATCTTGTCCAGAATTTCTAAGTACTAATCTTTTATAACTGTTATAATTTTCATCTGAGAAAAAAGGATAATTAAAAGCATCTGAGCCATATTCAGAACGAGCGTACAGCCTTAGTGCTTTACTTTGAATATTTCTGGAATTTCCACCATTAATTCTAATTCCTAAATTTTGGTTTAAGACTTCATTTCCACCCACAAAATAGCTAATATTTCCTACTTGCTCGGTTAAATCTCCTGAACGCACATAATTTGCATTTGCATTGATATCATTAACTGTATTATTATCAGCGACTTCTGTTGGATTTAAAGCTCTCCAATCATCAAAATCTTTTCCGGCTACGAATATTCCATCTTCATAATCGAAAAATTTAGTTTCTGTTAAGCTAAGTGAAACGACCGGTAATGTAAATCTTGAAGTTCCTTGGGGAGATACAAAATAGGTTTTAGTTATTATCGGACTTGGTAATGCTCCAGCCTTAAACGCTCTAACTCGAACTACAGTACCTTTAAAAATATTAAAAGTGGGAACGTAAGAAGCAACATTATGATAAGTAGAAGACATTTTGGCCAAGTCATTTGGCTGAGAAGATCTATCTGTAATTGTAATTGGAGCTGAATAACTAAATGATCGGTAACTGTTTTGAAGAAGTGGACCACTTGTTTGTCCGGGTATTTCTACATAACTGTTTTTATAATTGTAATTTGTTCCGGAAACATTTGTTAATTCAGGGTCAGAACCATCTAAGGTGTAAACAATAGTTACGGTAGGATCGGGATGAGATACCGTCAAGGGAAAATTACTTGTAAAAAAACCACTGGCTGCAGAGACAGAAGGAGCAACTAAAACCTGACTGTACCCTTGTGTTGTATTGCTTTCCCAAGGTGTTGGCTGTGCAAAATAAACTAAGGTTGCAGCACCATCAGTTTGTCTACCGTAGGATATATTATTGCCAATAACAACAGCCGGATAGGTATCAGCAACTGAACCATCTGGTTTGGTTAAAGTAATTATTTCACCCCCTGAACCTATTTTAAAATTTGTGTGTAAATCGTTATTTATGTCTGTTCTATTTTTATCTGAACACCACAGTACTAAATGATCTCCCGGTTCAATCCAATATTCTGGGAAAACCCATTTGTAAGGTAAGGTTACATCATCTGAAATTCCATAACCTTCTAGATTGAAAGCAATAGCTCCGTTATAATAAATTTCAATCCAATCTTGGTATTCACCATCATCATCTGTTATGACTGCTGTATTAGTAGACATAATTTCATTTATAACCAATGTCTGACTATGTAATGTATTGATTCCTAAAAGGAAAAATACAAAAAGAGTAATTTTTTTCATCAAAGTAGGTTTTAAAATATTTATCAAAATTATGCAACATTTTACAATCTATTAATTTTTTGATAACATAATCGTTAAATAGTAATTTTATGACGACCAAATGTTAAAAAAATATTGGACTTATAAATTTTAGTCTATTAATAATTTATTATTTTGTTGATAAAATCATCATTTAGTTGAAAAATTCAAAAAATATTAGCCCTTGTTTAACGAAAAAATACATCCTTAATAATTACTTTTGTGAGCATAAAACAACACAAATTTTACCACATCAAATTAAATGAAAACAGATGCCTTTGCTTTACGCCATTTAGGTCCACGTGAGAACGACTTAAATCACATGTTCAAAACCATAGGAGTTGAAAGTTTTGACCAACTTATATTTGAAACGATTCCGGATGATATCCGACTTAAAAAAGACTTAGAATTAGACCCCGCCATGACCGAATATGAATATTTGAATCATATTCAGGAACTAGGCAACAAAAATAAAGTTTATAAATCTTACATAGGTTTAGGTTATAATCCTGCAATTGTACCAGCAGTAATTCAACGAAATATTTTTGAAAATCCAGGTTGGTATACCGCCTACACCCCTTATCAGGCAGAAATTGCACAAGGCCGTTTAGAAGCTATTTTAAATTTTCAAACCACTGTAATTGAATTAACAGGAATGGAAATTGCCAATGCTTCTCTTCTTGACGAAGGAACTGCAGCTGCTGAAGCAATGGCTCTTTTATTTGATGTTAGAACAAGAGATCAGAAGAAAAATAATTGCAACAAATTTTTTGTTTCTGAAGAAATTTTACCACAAACTCTATCGGTTTTACAAACACGTTCAACTCCGAAAGGGATTGAATTAGTAGTAGGAAATCACGAAAATTTTGACTTTTCATCCGATTTCTTTGGTGCAATTTTACAATATCCAGGAAAATTTGGTCAAGTGAATGATTATGCTAAATTCATTTCTAAAGCAAAAGAAAAAGAAATCAAAGTGACCGTAGCAGCTGATATTTTATCTTTAGTAAAATTAACTCCTCCGGGCGAATTTGGAGCTGATGTTGTTGTTGGAACCACGCAACGTTTTGGTATTCCGATGGGTTATGGCGGACCACATGCTGCCTATTTTGCCACTAAAGAAGAATACAAACGTTCAATGCCGGGAAGAATCATTGGTGTAACTATCGATGCTAACGGAAATCGTGCTTTGAGAATGGCTTTAGGAACACGCGAGCAACATATCAAACGAGAAAAAGCAACTTCTAACATTTGTACCGCTCAAGTTTTATTGGCTGTTATGGCCGGAATGTATGCTGTTTTTCACGGCCCAAAAGGGTTGGAATATATAGCCAATAAAGTTCATTCCTCTTCAGTAACGCTTGCAAATGCATTAAATAAATTAGGTGTTTATCAAACAAATTCCTCTTTTTTTGATACACTTTTAGTAAAAGCAAACGCTCAAAAAGTAAAATCAATTGCAGAAAAACATGAAGTTAATTTCTTTTATGTTGATAGTGAAACCATTTCTATTTCATTAAATGAAACAACTTCCATTAATGATATCAATCAAATCATTTCTATTTTCGCTGAAGCTACTGGAAAAGAAAGTTCATCTATAAGTCAATTAGTTAATGAATCAATGATTCCGGAAAATCTGGTTAGAAAATCTGCTTTTCTAACACATGACGTTTTTAATAACCATCATTCTGAAAGTCAATTGATGCGTTATATCAAAAAACTTGAACGCAAAGATTTATCCCTAAATCATTCCATGATTTCTCTTGGGTCGTGCACAATGAAATTAAATGCCGCAGCCGAAATGCTTCCTTTGAGCATGGCTAACTGGAACAACATACACCCTTTTGCCCCAATTGATCAAGCAGAAGGTTATCAAATCATGCTAAAAAAACTAGAGCAACAATTAAATGTAGTAACTGGTTTTGCCGGTACTACTTTACAACCAAATTCTGGTGCTCAAGGAGAATATGCCGGTTTGATGACCATTCGTGCTTATCATTTATCTCGTGGTGATAAACACCGAAATGTTTGTTTGATTCCTGCTTCTGCACACGGAACTAATCCTGCTTCAGCGGCAATGGCCGGCATGGAAATTATCGTTACAAAAACTACTGAAAATGGAAATATCGATGTAGAAGATGTAAGAGCAAAAGCTATTGAGCATGCTGCTAATTTATCTTGTTTAATGGTGACCTACCCCTCTACTCACGGTGTTTTTGAAAGTGCAATTCGTGAAATTACACAAATAATTCATGATAATGGAGGATTGGTTTACATGGATGGAGCCAATATGAATGCTCAAGTTGGATTAACAAATCCTGCTACAATTGGTGCTGATGTTTGTCATTTAAATTTGCATAAAACGTTTGCCATTCCTCATGGTGGTGGCGGTCCTGGTGTTGGTCCAATATGTGTTAATGAAAAATTAGTGCCTTTTTTACCTTCAAATCCAATTATCAGTATTGGTGGAGATCAGGCGATTACAGCAATTTCTGCAGCACCTTATGGATCTGCTTTAGTTTGTTTAATTTCCTATGGATATATTTCTATGCTTGGTGCTGAAGGATTGAAAAAAGCAACAGAATATGCTATTTTGAATGCAAATTATATGAAAGCTCGTTTAGAAGAACACTATCCCATTTTGTATTCCGGAGAATGTGGAAGAGCGGCTCACGAGATGATTTTAGATTGTCGTGCTTTCAAACAACAAGGTGTGGAAGTAACCGATATTGCTAAACGATTGATGGATTATGGATTCCACGCACCAACTGTTTCTTTCCCGGTAGCCGGAACGTTAATGATTGAACCAACTGAATCAGAAGATTTGGGAGAATTAGACCGTTTTTGTGACGCGATGATTTCTATTCGTAAAGAAATAAAAGAGGCAACCGCCGACAATCATTCAACTGTTTTACACAATGCTCCACATACATTGGCTATGCTGACTGCAGACAACTGGGATTTTCCTTATACCAGAGAACAAGCGGCATTTCCATTAGATTATATTTCAGAAAACAAATTCTGGCCAAGTGTTCGCCGAGTTGACGATGCTTATGGCGATAGAAATTTAGTTTGCAGTTGTGCTCCTATTGAAGCCTACATGTAAATTTTATTTAAAATAGTTCAAGGTTCAAAAAAGTTTAAAGTTGTTTCGTTACTTCTTTAAACTTTTTTTACTTTTACCATTTACCCATAATCATTTCCCATTTCACAATAAAATGTCCGATATACAAACCCAAGAAGATTTATATTTATTGGTTGATGAATTTTACAAAAAACTGCTGGCTGATAAAACAATCAGCTACATTTTTACCGATGTTGTTAAAATTAAATTGGAAGAGCACCTTCCCATATTAGTTACCTTTTGGTCTCAAGGGATTTTAGGAACGGGAGGTTATTCAAAAAATTTGACACAAATTCATTTAGACGTGAATGAAAAAGAATATTTATCACCGGAATTATTTAGCATTTGGTTGAATCATTTTTATAATTCAGTAGATGAAAATTTTAAAGGTGAAAAAGCAGAACGCATAAAAACACAAGCTTTAAGCATTGCTACCGTTATGCAGATAAAAATTTTGAACCAAAAAAAAGAGGAAATATGACATTCTTAATTTAAAGTCTAATTAATGATTTTTTCATAAAAACAAAAAGTTATTGAACGATTTCGAAACGTAAAACGATTATAATTAATAATTTTGTACCTTAACTGATTATATAAAGTTATGAATATAAAAATAACAGGTTCCGGATGTTACATTCCAACTGAAAAAATATCAAATTTAGATTTTGCTAAACATACGTTTTTAAATGATGATGGTACGCCATTTCCATACCCAAACGATATTGTTACGGAAAAATTTAAAGAAATAACAGGAATTGAAGAGCGAAGATATGTTACTGATGATTTATTGACCTCTGATATCGCTTTTTTTGCTGCACAAAAAGCAATTGAGAATGCTGCTATTGATCCGGAAACACTAGACTACATTATCTTTGCTCACAATTTCGGAAACGTTAAAAAAGGAACTATTCAAACTGATTTATTACCTAGTTTATCTTCAAGAGTTAAACACAATTTGAAGATAAAAAACCCAAATTGTGTAGCCTATGACATCCTATTTGGTTGTCCCGGATGGATTGAAGGCGTTATTCAAGCTTATGCATTTATTAAAGCCGGAATGGCAAAAAAATGTTTAGTGATTGGGGCGGAAACATTATCCAGAGTTGTTGATATGCACGACAGAGATTCCATGATTTATTCTGACGGTGCCGGAGCAACAATAATTGAAGCTACAGAGGAAGATGGCGGAATTCTAAGCCATTCTACTGCTACTTTTACGTATGACGAAGCTTATTATTTATTTTTTGGAAGTTCTTTTAATAAAACTCACAATCCGGATGTTCGCTACATTAAAATGCAAGGCAGAAAAATATATGAATTTGCCTTAAGTCAAGTTCCAAAAGCGATGGCTGCTTGTTTAGACAAAAGTGGTATTGCTATTTCTCAGGTTAAAAAAATCCTTATTCATCAAGCAAATGAGAAAATGGATGAAGCCATTATTCAACGATTTTACCGAATTTATAAACAAACTCCTCCTGAAGGTGTAATGCCAATGAGTATTCATGAATTAGGGAATTCAAGCGTTGCCACAGTCCCAACCTTATATGATTTAATGGCTCGAGGTAAATTAAAAAATCAAGAATTAAACAAAGGGGATGTTATACTTTTTGCTTCCGTAGGTTCAGGAATGAATATTAATGCAATTGTATATCAAATGTAATTTTAAAAAATGAATTCTATCAATTGCTTTCATCTTTTAATTAAAATTTAAAATGTACGAAAAAACATTTCCGAATAAACGATTCAAAATCACGCTTGCGTTTTTACAAAAAAACATTTCCACATCCGAAAAAATTTTGGATTTAGGAGTTGAAAATCCTTTCTCAAAAATAATGTCTGAAAATGGATATAACGTTATCAACACAAAAGGAGAAGACTTAGATGAAAATCAAAGTTCACTCATCAACGAGCATTATTCCGTAGTTACTGCTTTTGAAATTTTTGAACATTTATTAAACCCATATACTGTTTTACAAAATTGCAATGCTGATAAAATTCTTATTTCTATCCCGTTACGCCTTTGGTTTTCATCTGCCTATCGTAGTAAAACAGAAAAATGGGATCGACATTATCATGAATTTGAAGATTGGCAATTGGATTGGTTACTTGAAAAAACCGGTTGGAAAATTATTGATAAAATTAAATTCACACATCCGGTTAAAAAATTAGGTTTTCGCCCATTATTAAGATACTTCACCAATAGGTATTATTTGGTTTATGCTGAAAAAGCTACATGATGAATTACTATATTATCATTCCGGCACACAACGAAGAAGCATTTGTTGGCTTAACGCTTGAATCAATTGCCAAACAAACCCATTTACCAAAAAAAATGGTGATTGTAAATGATAATTCTACCGATAATACAGAAACAATTATTCGAGAATTTGCTAATCAACATCCTTGGGTTTCATGGACTACTATATCTTCAGATGCCTCACATCTACCGGGAAGTAAAGTAATTCAAGCATTTCAAAAAGGATTAGCATTGCTCGATAATGAATATGATTTTATTGTAAAGGCCGATGCTGATTTAATTTTTCCAATCAATTATTTTGAAACAATTCAAACGCATTTTCAAACAGATAAACGAATTGGAATGGTTGGAGGTTTTGCCTATATTGAAAAAAAAGGAGAATGGATTTTAGAAAATCTAACGGACAAAGACCATATACGAGGAGCTTTTAAAGCCTATCGGAAAGAAACTTTCAAACAAATTGGCGAACTAAAACCAGCAATGGGTTGGGATACGGTTGACGAATTACTTTGCAAATTTTATAATTGGAGAGTGGTAACAGATGCAACACTGAAAGTCAAACACTTAAAACCTACCGGAGTAAATTACAACAAAAATGCACGTTTTAAGCAAGGTGAAGCATTCTATTCTTTAGGATATGGTTTTTGGATTACTGCTATTGCTTCAGCCAAATTAGCTATTCTTAAACGAAAACCATTACTTTTTTTTGATTATATGCAAGGTTTTTGGAAAGCTAAAATGGCTAAAAACCCACTTTTAGTAACCCAAGAGCAAGCTGAATTTATTAAAAAGTATCGATGGAAAACCATGAAAGAAAAATTATTTTAGGGTTTAAAAAGAGGAAAATGTTAATTCGTTTACAAATAAAAAAAACTGCCAAACAGTAACCAAAACTTTTTGTTATTTTTGCTTTATGCTAAAAATTCTTACCCACATAGGGAAATATTTCTTAATGTTAAAAGAAGTCTTCAACAAACCACTTAAATGGAGTGCGATGAAGGTCTTGATTTTTAAAGAAATTGACGATTTAATCATTGGATCATTGGGCATCGTGGGGTTCATTTCCTTTTTTGTTGGCGGCGTGGTTTCCATTCAAACAGCACTTAATCTAACAAACCCTTTAATTCCCAGAGATTTAATTGGTTTTGCCACACGACAATCAGTTATCCTTGAATTTGCTCCTACTTTTATTTCCGTTATTATGGCAGGTAAAGTAGGTTCATTTATCACTTCCAGCATAGGAACCATGAGAGTAACAGAGCAAATAGATGCTTTAGAAGTTATGGGTGTTAATTCATTAAACTATTTAGTATTTCCCAAAATTATTGCCATGTTATTTTATCCTTTTTTAATTGGGCTGAGTATGTTTTTAGGAATTCTAGGTGGCTGGATGGCTGGAGTTTATGGCGGTTTTTCAAATAGTGAAGATTTTATTCGAGGGATACAAACCAATTTCATTCCGTTTCATATTACCTATGCATTTATCAAAACTCTTGTTTTTGCATTTCTGTTAGCCACTATTCCTTCCTACCATGGTTTTTATATGAAAGGTGGAGCGTTAGAAGTTGGAAAAGCAAGTACGGTATCATTTGTTTGGACTTCCGTTGCTATTATTCTGTTTAATTATATTTTAACTCAATTATTATTAAGCAAATGATAGAAATTAAAAATATTGAAAAATCATTTGGTGATACTCAAGTTTTAAAAGGTATTTCTACCATTTTTGAAACTGGGAAAACTAATTTGATTATTGGCCAAAGTGGATCAGGTAAAACTGTTTTATTGAAATCTTTATTAGGAATTCATACTCCTGACAAGGGCACTATTTCTTTTGATGGAAGAATTTATTCTGAATTAAATTCAAATGAAAAAAGAGCATTACGAACAGAAATTGGCATGGTATTTCAAGGCAGTGCCTTATTTGACAGCATGACTGTAGAAGAAAATGTTGGTTTTCCATTAACCATGTTTTCCAATAAAACAAAAGATGAAATTAAAGAACGTGTTGATTTTGTTTTAAAACGAGTAAACCTTATTGATGCAAATTCAAAAAAACCCTCAGAGATTTCCGGTGGAATGCAAAAACGGGTAGCTATTGCAAGAGCAATCGTAAACAATCCAAAATATTTATTTTGTGATGAGCCCAATTCCGGACTTGATCCAAAAACTGCTATTGTTATTGATAATTTAATTAAGGAAATTACAGAAGAATATAATATCACAACAGTCATCAACACGCATGACATGAATTCTGTTATGGAAATAGGCCAAAAAATTATCTTTCTAAAAGAAGGTATCCTAGCATGGGAAGGAACCAAAAAAGATATTTTCAAAACCGATAACGAAGCAATAGTGGACTTTGTTTACTCCTCTAATCTTTTCAAAAAAATCCGAAAAGCCCAAAACAAAGAAGACAAATAGTTTATTTTATTCTGAATAATTTACCGATTAATTTTCGAACATCATCTAATCGTTCAATGTTTTCAGTAAAGGTTTCTAACGCTGCTGAACTCTTTAAATCCAATTTACTTCCTGACAAAGTAGATTGCAACGGATAAACTATCAGTACATTATTTTTATCAAAATATTTATTCATGAAACCGGGAATACTACTCATCACCGAGTTATAAGAAAGATTTAATTTTCTACTCATTACAACTACTAAAGTATCGTCTTTGTTGATATGACGAGATAAAATTAAGAAATCATCCCAATCAGAAAACAAATTAAATTCAGCATCTACAGGATGTTTAGCATGGATGTCTTTTATAAAATTTATTGTCGTTTCAGAGCCATAAAAAACAATTTTAGAACTTGTGTTTTTTCCTAAATTCCAAATTTTAATGAGCCAAAACGGAAACCCAATTTCACGTTCCGCACGCTCCGGAATGACAACAATAAATCGTTTTACAGTTGACAATGGCTGAACAGATTTATAAATAAATGTAGTTGTTTTACATTTATTTAAAATTCCGTCTGTTAAAGGTCCAAATAAAGAATCTGATGCTCCAAGAGATTCTGTTTGACCTAAAATAATATCAGATATTTTATGCTCTTTAACAACACTTGAAACACCATTTAAGATGTTTAAGTCGTATCGCATAAGCATATTTAAAGAATTATCTGTTGAGGAAGCAACTACAGCTGCTCTTTTTACAATTTTTTGAGCTTTACTTTCTAAAACTGCTGTTGATGCATTATTGCTAATTACATTCAAAGCAAATAATCCGGTTTTATTTTTTTTCGATTTTATAGTTACTGCAAGGTTAATTAATTCATCAACTGAATCAACACTTTTCATTGGAATTAAGATTTTTTCATCGCTTTCAATCACTACATCATCTTCACTATCCGTTTCATCATTTTCAGCTAGAGCAATATTATAAGCCCCTTTTTGAGCCACAAATGAAGCAATGGTACAAGTAATTAGAATCATTAAAATGGTTCCATTTAACACATTTTCATTTAGTAGTCGGTTAGGTATTCTAATGTCAGCTAATTTTCCATTGACAAAACTCATTTGTGTTTTATCATTTAATTTAAAAGAGCCTTTTGCCTCAATATTATTAACAAAAGCAATACTTCCCAAAGTTGGGTATTCCCCTTTTTTCAATTCACTGAATAATATAACTTGATTATTCTCCGTTGTTAATTTATTGTTTTTAAGATGTACTTCATTATAAGAATTCACACTTTTATAATCGACAATAATATTGAACCCGACCAAAACTGCCGCTAGAGTAGCAGCTGCTTGAGCATTACTTAATCCGAATATTAATCGTCTCTCATCTCTTGTATAACCAAACAACTTTTGAGTAATATATGCGGGTAAATATTTTCCAACAATAGCTACAACCGTCATAATTCCTGCTACTTGGATTGTGTCCCAATCTTTAATAAAAGCTTTATAATCAATCAACATACCAACCCCAATCAAGAAAAATGGTATGAAAAGTGCATTTCCCACAAACTCAATACGATTCATTAAGGGTGAAGTATATGGAATCAATCGATTCAATGCTAAACCGGTTAAGAAAGCACCAATAATAGCCTCAATGCCGGCCAATTCCGCCAATGTACATCCCAAAAACACCATCGCTAACACAAAAATATATTGTGAAATATTATCATCATAGCGTTTAAAAAACCAACGCCCTATTATTGGAAAAATAAGCATCACGACCAATCCAAAAAGAATGACTGAAAAACCTAAACGAATCCAAAATTCCTGATTGATTTCACCGGTTTGCATGCCCGCAATAACTGCAAGAACTAAAAGAGCGAGTGTATCAGTAATCATCGTGCCTCCGACAGCTACAGTTACAGCTCTATTTTTGGCAACGCCCAATTTACTGATTAATGGATAAGCAATCAACGTGTGTGAAGCAAACATACTGGCAAGCAAAACAGAGGTTGCCATTGAAAAATCCAATACATAAAGACCTACAACAGTTCCCAATATCATTGGAATTGAAAAAGTAAGCATTCCAAAAATTAAACTTTTGGAACTGTTTTTCTTGAATTCAGCCAAATCAATTTCCAACCCAGCCAAAAACATAATATACTGCAAGCCAACTGTTCCAAATAAAATAATACTCATGTCACGAGCAATCAAATTCAGCCCATTCGGACCAATAATTGCTCCAGCGATAATTAAACCTATGAGATGCGGAATTCGTAGTTTGTTCAGTATAATAGGTGCAAACAGAATGATAAATAATATCAAAGAAAACAGCAAAACCGGATTCTTGAGTGGTAAAGTGAAATCAATGCCTATTAAAAATATCATACTATTCAATTGTATAATTAATTTATTCTGTCGCTTTTTTCATAATTGATTTAATCTCTTGCTCTTTGTCTTTTGGGTAAATGAGCAAAACATTCCCTTCGTCTACAATTATAAAATTATCTAAGCCGTCGATAACAATTAGTTTTTTATCATGAGCTCTGATAATATTATTTGTTGCGTTTTCCAAAATTACTTTTGAATTAACTACTGCATTATTTTGTTCGTCTTTATCGAGTTTATCATATAATGAACCCCAAGTACCTAAATCGTTCCAATCGAAAGTTGCCGGTAAAACAAAAACATTTTTGGCTTTCTCTAAAATGGCATAATCAATTGAAACATTTTCAGCTTCAGCATAATTTTGATTGATAAATTCTTTTTCTTCAGAAGTATTTAACTGACTGTAACCATTACTAAATAATTTATTCATTTGTGGCTGAAATGTTGAAAAAGCTTCAGTTATCGATTGAACCGACCAAATAAAAATACCCCCATTCCAGAGAAAATTACCGCTTTTCAAGAACGATTTTGCCGTTTCATAATCAGGCTTTTCTCTAAACTGGTTGACTTTTTTTATTGGATTGTTATCTGTTTTATCAAATTCGATGTACCCAAAACCGGTATTGGGAAAAGTGGGTTGAATACCTAAAGTCAATAACGCATTTTCTTTTTCACAGTAATCAAAACACTGTTGTAAATTAGCATTAAATGCATTTTCATCTTCAATCCAATGATCGCTTGGAGCGACAACCATCAAAGCATTCGGATTCATTTTTTGAATTTTCAAGGAAGCATATAAAATACACGGAGCGGTATTTCGCATAGCGGGTTCCAACAAAACCTGTTCTTGTTTCACCATCGGCAGCTGTTGAAACACCAAATCATTGTAACGTTCATTGGTTAATATCAAAATATTTTCAATCGGAATAAGTTTTGACAATCGTTGAAACGTTTTCTGAATCAGTGTATCGCCTGAACCCAACATGTCGTGAAACTGTTTAGGGAATTCAGTGGTACTCACCGGCCAAAAACGTGAACCTACTCCACCGGCCATTACTATTGCGTAATAATTTTTGTTCATTTTTTTAAGGTCTAATTATTCTAATGATTGACAAAAATATAGAAAATAAGTCCTTAATGTTTTCTATCCCGGAATTATTTCCACCTCAGCATTTGCATTAAACAAATACAACTTTCCGGATTTTACTTCTAAGCATTCATAGCGTTTAACCCGTAATCCTTTTTTTTGAAAAATTTTCCCGTTTTTTATTCTAAAAAAACTACCAGAAGGAACTTCATGAATAAAATGAATATCGGGTTTTCGTTCGTCAAATTGTTTTAAAACAAAGGCCAATCGTGCATCGGTATCACTACTTGCAGATGGATTTCTGAAATGATTGGCTACAAAAGGCAAAACGTGATTGGGAAAAATCTCCGGACGAATAAACGGAACCATCAACCGTTGAAAAGTCATTTTCCATTCTACTCCATGAGGTTTAATGTATCGTCCGTGTTTTTCAAAAGCAGCTAAATGAGCAATTTCATGAACCAGCGTAATCAAAAAACGGTATTTATTCAAATTGGCATTCACCGTAATTTGATGCATTCCTGAGGGATGCTTGCGATAATCACCATGACGCGTTTGACGTTCGTTCACAATTTTTAAGTGAACCGAATTGGTTTTAATCAACTCAAAAACAGGTTCAACCGCATGTTCCGGGAGATATTTTAAAAGAACTTCACTCATTAAAAAACTAAAAATTATGGTGTTGATGAACTTACCTGAATCACTCTTCCGTTAAAATATTTCGCTCCGTTTAACGAAAAACCAACAATATAATCGGCCATTTCTTTCGCAGAAAGTGGTGCTTCGTAACCTGGGAAAGCTTCTTGCAACATTTCGGTCTGAACAGCTCCAAGTGCTAAAACATTAAAAGAAATGCCTTGTTCTCGATATTCTTCTGCTAATAATTCCGATAGTGTTATCACCGCCCCTTTACTTGAAGAATAAGCCGCCAATCCAGCAAACTTCATACTCCCTTGAATGCCTCCCATCGAACTGATAGTTACGACATGACTTCCTTTTTGTAAAAACGGTAAACAAACGCGTGTCAAATTAGCAACAGCAAACACATTTACTTTGTAAACCTTTTCAAAATCTTCATGTGAGGTCTGTGAAAATGGTTTTAACAACAAACTTCCGGCGTTGTGAATAATTATATCCACTTTTTTCCAAGTTTGGGATAGAAAATCGGAAACTTTATGCAACTCCTTTTCGCTTGATAAATCAATGGAAAGACAAGTAATGTTGGAATGTTCAATTAATTCTTTGGGTGTTTTTCTTGAAATGGCTAAAACTTTATGACCAGCATTAGCAAATTGCAAAGCTAATTCAAAGCCAATTCCGCGGGAAGTTCCAGTGATGATGATATTTTTCAATTGCTATCTAATTTTCGTAAAGATAAGAAAAGAATAGAAATGAAAATTAGTGGAAATACTTCTTGTAATATTTATACCCTTGAAAAAAACCTAAAATAACAAATACACTTGGGATGATTATTTTCAGGAGGTATTTTGCGAAAAAATCGGTTTGATTTACTACAAAATCTAAAGATAAAATGAGTGCCAACATCCCGAAAAATGTACCTAACAAAGTTCCTAAAATATAAAAGTACTTTCTTGAATTTGAAATTTCAATATGTTGATTATTCAACAGAAATAAATTCCAACCCAACCAAAAAGGAATTTGGATAAAATTAAAACAACTTAAAAGTAAACCCACTAAAAAAGGTGGATTTGTAAATAAACTATCTATTACTTCGTGTTGGTCACTTTCTGATGATGCACTTGAATAAAACACATACGCAATGAGGAACATAAATAGGATTGAAAAAAAAGCTATATATTGAAGCAATTTTTTTGACTGTAACAATTGATTGGCAAAAAGTAGCGTCAAATAAATCACTACTAATTCTACTGAAATAACTCCAAGTAGGTAGTAAATTGTATCCATCAATCCAAACTTTCGATACACTTCAAATCCCACAACATTCAAATAACCCAAAGGAATTGAACCAATGAAACTGATTAAAAAACCAACGCCTATGTTCTTGAGTTTTTGCATTAAAAATGATAAATTTTTGCTTGCTGTTGCATTTGTAATTGGTATTGCTCAACGCCTTCTTTAAAGGTTAAATAAGGAAATCCGTTTTGATGGTTTTGTACACTTATTTGGAACATGTAGGAAATGTGTCGGGCTAATTCATACCAAGCAAAAAACAAGGAATGTTTTGGGTCATAAATATGCGTGGGTTCACTGCCGGCTCCGTTTAACTCCACGATTGAAAAGTTTTTTCCGTTTGCTAAATCGTCCCACGTTTCATACATCAAATCCATTCTGCCAAAATAAAACTCCGGTATTTGCTGACACATTTGATCAATTACATCTGTTAGTTTTTCTGAAATTAAATGACTCACATCTATGAATTTGGCACCTCTTGCATGGTTACCGTAAGGTACCAAATTGCGTTTCTGACCTTTGGCCAAAACCTGATCCAATTGATTTCCATACTCTTTCTGAAGTGATTTCAATTGTAACTCATATCTTGGATTAGACTTTAAAAGTGCTGTTATTGTTGAAATGCCGTCACCGGTGACTTCCAAAAATTCCTTCCCTACAATTCCTGTAATTTTACCTTTTTGTTGATTGGGAAAGCGTACATAAAAAATGCCAACTTCATTGGTATACGGAATCAAATCCTGAATCAAATAATCAAAATTTGCTTTGTTATGATAATCTTCCAATTCAATTAAATCATGAATCTTTTTTACTGCAGAACCACGTAATCCTATATCCGGTTTGGCAATAAAAGGAAAAGTAATGGAGGATTTTTCGAGAATTGAAAACACTTCTTCCTTGGTACTGTTTTCAAGAATTAAATCGGTTTTTGGATAAAATTGTTGTGGAATTAAATCATAAATCTCCTTTTTGCTTTCGGCAATAAATCCGCCATTTCTTATTCGTGGATTACACGCATTGAAAAAGAAAAGTGTACGAGATTTGATTGCATAAAAAATCCACAAAAAATAAATAGGAATATAGACAATTTGAAATGGCCAATATTCCCAATGAAAAAGTTTATGTATAAATAATTTCAAATTAACGAGTCGTATATGAATTAACAAAATGTTTTTGACTCCTTAAATCAACATGTGAAAGCACAACTTCTTTTTTAGTAATAATTGTTTGTGTGATACTCAACGTTTTCAATGCTTCATCACGATTAATTACCAAACCGAAATCTTGATTTTTTTCTTCAGTATATCGATGAAAATGAAACAATTCTGAACCATCTACTTGCTGTTTTTTATTCAAAAATTCTGAAAACCATTGAGCTCTTTTGGAACGAATCTCATTTGAATATAATGTTGACGAAGACCAAATATGATGAGTTGTTGCATCTAATTGTATCATCTCTTTTTCTACTTCATTCCATCGCAATTGATATAATTCGAAGTTTAAGAAAAGCACCAATGTAAACGGCTCAATATTCTTTAAATCGATGGAATTCCACTCTTCAATAGGAACCTCAGAACTGATGACATCTAAAAGAATTAAACCCCTGCTTTTCCGATACTTTTTTTTAATTTGATGTTTTTCTGCAGCTCCATTTAACAACACCAAAGCAGTTCCGCTTTCGGTAATTGCAAACCAAGTCCCTCCTGCTTTTGGGTCTTTGGGAAAAACAACATTCTTGCCATTAATAGAATATAATTTGGGTTCAATTGCACAGGGTCTAATCACACTCTCATCACGATTGGAAGTAATGATAACTTGGTCATTCGACACAACAAAACTTACTGTGCACATTGTTTTCTGTATTCAATTGTAGAAGGAGCTACTCCGAAACTCTCAGTAATAACAATAGAATTATTTTGCAAAACAGCTACCTTTATTAATGCCTGATGATGAATACAATGCTCTAAATTATAAAGCAATTCTCGGTAGTAATTGCTTTCGGTAGTAATTTCATACCCTTCTATCATTTGAACCAACCGAATGTATTTATTTGGTTTTTCCAATTCATTCAAACAATTTTCAATGGCTGCTTTTGCCGTATTTATATCTGTTTCAATGGACCGATCTCTTTTTCGGGAATCGTAATTAATAACACCCTCAGAATACTGAACATTTAAGCATTGAAACATTTCAATAATGTGTCGTGTATGTTGGCCAATTGACGCATTACTCAAGAACGAACAAGGATAAACATAATCATCCTTTGTAAGTTGATTTAGTAAA
Source organism: Flavobacterium sp. (assembly GCF_013822155.1). Taxonomy (GTDB): domain Bacteria; phylum Bacteroidota; class Bacteroidia; order Flavobacteriales; family Flavobacteriaceae; genus Flavobacterium. Next base: position 23,866 of record NZ_PNJW01000021.1, on the reverse strand, counting down.
TCGTTCAATTCATTCATTGCTTTTCGAATAGGAAATAACAGCATACACTTTCAATTTTTCTCAAAAATAACAAAAAAACCCTTTGAGAAATTTCTCAAAGGGTTTAATTTATAAAATTTAAATTTGCTTATGAAACCAATCCTCTTGAAATTACAATGCGTTGAATTTCAGATGTTCCTTCGTAAATTTGTGTAATTTTTGAATCACGCATCATACGTTCTACATGGTATTCTGCCACATATCCGTTTCCGCCGTGAATTTGAACGGCTTCATTGGCCACTTCTAAAGCAATTTCAGAAGCATATAATTTTGCCATTGCACCGGAATGTGCAATATCTTTTCCTTCATCTTTTTCACAGGCTGCTTTCATAATTAATAATTTTGCTGCTGTGATTTTCACATACATATCTGCCAATTTAAATGCGATGGCTTGGTGCTTGAAAATTTCTTTTCCAAATGCTTTTCTTTCATGCGAATATTTTAAAGCTAATTCATACGCTCCGGTTGCAATTCCTAAAGCTTGCGATGCAATTCCTATTCTTCCACCATTTAATACATTCATTGCAAAACTGAACCCAAATCCATCAACACCAATTCTGTTTTCTTTAGGAACTTTCACGTCAGTAAACATCAACGAATGGGTGTCGCTTCCGCGGATTCCCATTTTCTTTTCTTTCGGTCCGATTTCAAATCCTGCCCACCCTTTTTCAACTATAAAAGCATTGATTCCTTTATGCCCTTTTTCTACATCGGTTTGGGCAATTACTAAATATGTTGAAGCTGTTCCGCCATTGGTTATCCAGTTTTTTGTTCCGTTTAATAAATAATAATCTCCCTTGTCGATAGCCGTAGTTTTTTGAGATGTGGCATCACTTCCCGCTTCCGGTTCTGATAAACAAAAAGCTCCAATTACTTCCCCTTTTGCTAACGGAACCAAATATTTCATTTTTTGTTCTTCGCTGCAATATTTTTCCATTCCGGCACAAACTAACGAGTTATTAACCGACATAATAACGGCGGCAGAAGCATCCACTTTTGCAATTTCTGTCATCGCCAAAACGTAGGAAATACTGTCAAGGCCTGCTCCACCATATTTTGGATCAACCATCATTCCCATAAAACCTAATTCAGCCATCATTTTCACTTGCTCTGTTGGGAATTTTGAATGTTCATCTCTTTCAATGACACCCGGTAATAATTCTTGTTGAGCAAAATCACGTGCAGCTTGCTGAATCATTAAATGCTCTTCGGTAAGATTAAAATCCATAACTATAAAATATTGTTTGTTTGTTTCTTAAATTTGAAGGCAAAAGTATAATATTAAAGTCATAATTTCAAACGTTTTCGTAATTTTAGACCATGTTTAAAGAATCCTATCAAGTCATTGGAGTCATGAGCGGAACATCATTGGATGGTATCGATTTGGCTCACGTTCATTTTACTGTAAAAAACAATCTTTGGAACTACAAAATTACAGAAACAGAAACCATTCCGTACACTCAAGAATGGCTAAACAAACTTAAAAATGCAGTTGATTTTTCTGAAAATGAATTGATTTCACTAAATGAAGATTACACGGATTATTTAGGAAATACAATCAAAAAATTTATTGACAAACATAAATTACATTTGATTGATGCTGTTTGCAGTCATGGTCATACCATTTTACACCAACCTCAAAAAGGATTGACTCTTCAAATTGGAAATTTACCCAAAATAGCTGAAATTGTTGAGGAAACAGTTGTCTGTGATTTCCGAGTCCAAGATGTGGAATTAGGTGGTCAAGGAGCTCCTTTAGTACCTATTGGTGACAGATTGTTGTTCTCTAAATATGATTTTTGCTTGAATTTAGGAGGTTTTTCAAATGTTTCGTTTGAAGAAAAAGGGCAACGAATAGCATTTGATATTTCGCCGGTAAATACCGTTTTGAATTATTATGCCAATCAATTAGGTTTGGAATATGACGACAAAGGAAAAATTGCAAGTTCAGGAAAAGTAAATCTAGATTTATTAAATGAATTAAATAGTTTGGATTATTATCAAAAACCTTATCCGAAATCATTAGGGTTTGAATTTGTCAAAAAAATTATCTTGCCATTAATAGAAAACTATACTGTTTCAATTGAAGACAAAATGAATACGTTCATAGAGCACATTGCCATTCAAACCGATTTTTCACTCCCAAAAAAAGAGGGTAAATTATTGATAACCGGCGGCGGTGCATATAATGACTTTCTTGTTGAAAAAATGCAAAAATATTTACCAAAAATGCAATTAATTATTCCTGATTCCAAAACTTTAGAATACAAAGAAGCTTTGATTTTTGGATTACTTGGAGTATTGAAATTACGCAATGAAATTAACGTTTTGAGTAGTGTGACGGGAGCAAAACACAATCATTGTTCCGGAAATATTTTTAATTAATCAAATCTGATTTTATTTTAAAAACAGTACACTTTTTATACACTTTCGGATAAAATGAGACCAAAATCCTTTCTGTTGCATTTCAAAAAAAATAATTTAGCGGGATAAATTCAATATCACAATGAAAAAAACTCTCTTTACCGCTTTACTTCTTCTTTGCCCTTTGATGATTTATAGTCAAAACAAAAATGATTTTTCAGAAAATACTCCAGTATTAAAAACTAAAGGGAAGCAATTGATTGATCCGTCGGGAAGCCCAATCCTGTTAAACGGTACAAATTTGGGGAATTGGTTGGTTCCGGAAGGGTACATGTTCAAATTTGAGAAAGTAAATTCACCTAGAAAAATTGATGAATTTCTTTACGAAATGATAGGTCCTGACAGTCTAGAAGTATTTTGGGACAAATACCTTAACAATTATATTACCCATGACGACATCAAATATTTAAAACAAATTGGATGCAATCACCTTCGTATTCCCTTTCATTACAAAATGTTTACACAAGATTTATACATGGGTAAACGAAATGCCGGATTTATTTATTTAGACAAAGTTATTGAGTGGTGTAGACAAGAAAATTTATATGTATTGTTAGACATGCATTGTGCTCCGGGAGGTCAAACGGGTGACAATATTGATGATAGTTATGGATATCCTTATTTGTTTTTTAGTAAAAAATCTCAGGATTTATTGAGTGATATTTGGGTTGACATTGCGAAAAAATACAAAAATGACCCTATAGTTATTGGTTATGATCTAATTAATGAACCATTAGCACACTATTTTAAAGATGAAATTAAAGATTATAATCTTCGCTTACATTTGCTTTACAAAAGATTGGTGGCTGATATTCGAAAAATAGATAAAAAACACACCCTATTTTTAAGCGGTTCTGTTTGGGGTGGTGATTTTGGTGTTTTTGAAGAAATTTTGGACAACAATGTAGTTTATGAATTTCACAAATATTGGTTTGATGTAAATCAAGAATCTGTCCAATTTTATGTCGATTTTAGTGAAAAACATGACGTCCCTATTTATATAGGCGAAACAGGAGAAAACACGGAAGAATGGATACGGGATTTTCGAATACTTTTGGATAAAAATAAAATAAATTGGTGTTTTTGGCCATACAAAAAAATGAACAATCCCCGAGGAATTATGAATTTTGATCAACCGGAAAATTTCAATTTACTAATTGATTTTGCAAAAAGTGACAGAAGTTCATTTGAAAACATTAGAAAAAATCGCCCAAATCCCGAATTGGTTCAAAAGGCATTAAATCAATACTTAGAAAATTGTCTTTTTAATAAAGGTAATTTCGAAAATCCCGGTTATTTAGAAGGGTTGGGTTATAAAAATCATAAAATAAAAAAACGGTAATCAACACAATTCCAAAATAAATAGATAGTAAATTCTCATTAAATCAATTGGCTTTTTTATTTTAAATAGAAAAAGGCCTAATTATTAAACTTTTTGCCTAAAAACTTTAGTAAAAAAAATCATTAATTGATATTAAAAATTAAATTTGCAATGCAAAAACAAACAGACTAAACCGAATGAAAGAATTACTCAAAAAATTTGAAAATAAAGAACCTGAAATAATATTTAATTGGAAAGATGCTGAAACAGAAGCTGAAGGATGGACAGTAATTAATTCTCTTCGAGGTGGTGCCGCCGGTGGTGGAACCAGAATGCGAAAAGGATTAGATATGAATGAAGTACTTTCCTTGGCTAAAACCATGGAAGTAAAATTTTCAGTATCAGGTCCGGCTATTGGTGGAGCAAAATCAGGCATTAATTTTGACCCTAATGACCCAAGAAAGAAAGGCGTTTTGCAACGCTGGTATAAAGCAGTCTCTCCGCTTTTGAAAAGTTATTATGGAACCGGTGGTGATTTGAATGTTGATGAAATTCACGAAGTTATTCCAATTACAGAAGAATGTGGTGTTTGGCATCCGCAAGAAGGAGTTTTCAATGGCCATTTCAAACCAACAGAAGCTGATAAAATCAACCGCATAGGTCAATTACGCCAAGGTGTAATTAAAGTGATTGAAAATCCTAAATTTTCTCCGGACGTTAACAGGAAATATACTGTTGCTGATATGATTACCGGATTTGGTGTTGCCGAAGCAGTTCGTCATTATTATGATATTTACGGCGGAAGTGTTGTTGGGAAAAAAGCTGCAGTTCAAGGATTCGGCAATGTAGGTTCCGCCGCCGCCTTTTATTTGGCTGATATGGGAGCAAAAGTAGTTGGAATTATTGACCGTGAAGGTGGAATTATAAATGAAGACGGTTTCACTTTTGAAGAAATAAAACGATTGTTTTTAAACAAAGATGGTAATAAATTGGTCGCTCCAAACATGATTCCCTTTGAAGAAATTAATCAAAAAATTTGGACCATTGGTGCTGAAATTTTTGCACCCTGCGCAGCCTCAAGATTGGTGCAAAAAGGCCAAGTCGACCAAATGATTGCCTCCGGTTTAGAGGTTATTTCGAGTGGTGCCAATGTTCCTTTTGCAGATAAAGAAATTTTCTTTGGTTCTATCATGGAAGAAACAGATGCGAAAGTTAGTTTAATTCCTGATTTTATAGCCAATTGTGGAATGGCTCGCGTATTTGCTTATTTCATGGAGAAAAAAGTTCAAATGACAGATGAAGCTATCTTTTTTGACACCTCAGAAACGATTAAAAGAGCTATTGAAAAAGCTCACTCCCTTAATAATTCAAAAACAAACATAAGTGCAACTGCTTTTGAAATTGCACTAAAACAATTAACTTAATCTACATTCGATGGCACTTTTTATCATCCTATTATTTGTTGTTGGTTACTTATCGATAACACTAGAACATCCTTTAAAATTAGACAAAACTGTTCCCGCTCTTTTAATGGCCTCCGTTATGTGGGCTTTTTTGGCCATTGGATTTCACCAGGGTTGGTTTACCGTAATTGACGGTTATGGCTCCGTTTTTAATATCGCTTCCGGTGAAATTCATCAACAGGAACACGGTTTTGAAAGTTTGCTTTTGCATCATCTCGGTAAAACCGCTGAAATTTTAGTATTTCTTATCGGAGCAATGACTATTGTAGAATTAATTGATTTACATCGTGGTTTTGACGTGTTAAAAGGGATGGTAAAAACCACAAGTAAAATTAAACTTTTATGGATTACAGGAATCATTGGATTCTTACTTTCCTCTGTAATTGATAATTTAACTGCTACAATAGTATTAATATCTTTATTGCGTAAATTAATTCAAAATAGAGAAGAACGCATTTGGTATGTTTCCTTGATTATTATTGCTGCAAATGCCGGAGGTGCATGGTCACCAATCGGGGATGTTACAACAACCATGTTATGGATCGCCAAAAAAGTAACAGCTGTAGGTTTATCTGAGTATATAATTGTTCCAGCAGTTATTTGTTTTGTAGTTCCTTTTGCATTAGCCTCTCGAATGAAAATTTTTAAAGGAGACATTCAAATAGAAATAAAAAACAATGAAGAGGAACAGAAACTATTAAGTAGTAAAACTATGCTTTGGGTGGGTTTAGGTGCCATTGTTTTTGTGCCCATTTTTAAAACGCTAACCCATTTACCTCCTTATGTAGGTATGATGTTTAGTTTAGCTATTGTATGGTTAGTTTCAGAATATATTCATCCCGAAGATCATTTTGATAAAAGCAAAAAACATTTATATTCTGCTCAAAAAGCATTATCAAGAATTGAAATATCAAGTATTTTATTCTTTTTAGGGATATTAATGGCTGTTGCAGCACTAGAATCATTAGTATTCGGAACTATTCAGGGTCAGGAGGTTGGAACTTTACGCTATGCCGCAGAAAGTATTAGTAATGCCATTCCAAATATGGATGTTGTTATAATATTATTAGGAGTCTTATCAGCTGTGATTGACAATGTTCCGTTAGTAGCTGCCTCTATGGGAATGTATACTTATGAAATTGATCATTCAGCTTGGCATTTTATTGCTTATTCAGCCGGAACAGGTGGAAGTATGTTAATTATTGGCTCAGCAGCCGGTGTTGCTGCTATGGGAATGGAAAAAATCGATTTCATTTGGTATCTTAAAAAGATAACTTGGTTGGCTTTTGCCGGTTTTATTGCCGGAGCAATAGCATTTTTGTTTATTGAGCATTTTGTTCGTTAAACAATTTAAAACAGTATTTTAGCGTTACTTAATTTAAATCAAATAATATGCAAGCAATAGATAGTTTAGCAACAACACAAAATGCAGTTTTAGATCCTCAACCCATTGAAAAAACATTATCCATCTGGGAACTTGTTTCAAGTGGTGGAATTGGTGGTCAAATGATTATGATAACATTAGGATTGTTATTTTTCTTTGCTTTATACCTTTATTTTGAACGTTTGATGGCGATTAATGCTGCTTCAAAAATAGATGTGAATTTCATGAATAATATCAAAATGAATATTATGAATGGAAAAATTGATGCTGCCAAAATGCTTTGTGCACAAACCAATTCACCAGTTGCCAGACTAACCGAAAAAGGAATTTCCCGAATTGGAAAACCTTTAGAAGACATAAATACAGCCATCGAAAATGCCGGTAAATTAGAAATCTATAAATTGGAGAAAAATGTCAGTATGTTAGCTACCATTTCCGGAGCAGGGCCGATGATTGGGTTTTTAGGTACTGTAATTGGTATGATTCTTGCTTTTCATAAAATGGCTAGCGGAGGAGGACAAATTGAAGTGGGTGCTTTAGCTGAGGGTATTTACACAGCCATGACTACTACAGTAGCCGGGTTGGTTGTAGGTATCATTTCATTTATGGGTTATAATCACTTAGTAGTAAAAACAGACAAAGTGGTTCATCAAATGGAAGCCAATGCAACTGATTTCTTAGACCTTTTAAACGAACCATCATAATATGAATATTCGAGGTAGAAATAAAGTATCACCGGAATTTAATATGTCGTCGATGACGGATATTGTATTCTTGTTATTAATTTTCTTTATGCTTACATCCACCATGGTAACCACAAATGCGTTGGATTTGGTTCTGCCTAAAGCAAAAGGGAAAACAGATAGCAATAAAAATATTTCAGTAAGCATCAATAAAGATTTAGAATTTTTTATTGATAAAGACCAAGTTCAGGAAGCTGATTTAGAATCAAAATTGTTAGCATTGTTTTCAAATAAAGATGATAAAGCTATTATTTTAAGAGCTGAAGAAGGTGTGCCCATTGAAAAAGCAGTAAATGTTTTGGATATTGCCAATAGAAATCAAATCAAAGTAGTTTTAGCCGTTCGACCTAAATAAACTTAGTCATGAAGTTTTTAGAAACTGAATACGAAAAAAAATCTTTTGCATTAAGTGCTTCAATTACAATTGGATTGTTATTGTTGTTTTTTGTATTTGGGTTAACCTATATAGATCCGCCGCCGGAAAATGGTATTGCTATTAACTTTGGTAACACCGATGCTGGTTCAGGAAACACTAACACAACCGAGCCGGTAAAAACAGAACCTAGAGAAGTTCTTGAACAACCTGTAGAAGAAGCAATATCTAAACCTACTTCACCAAGTAAGGTCTCCGAAAATGTTCTTACAGCCGATAACGAAGCGGCCATTGCCATAAAAAGACAAAAAGAAATAGCTGACGCAAAAGCAAGTGCTGATGCTAAAATAAAAGCTGCTGAACAGAAAAAAAAGCAAGAGGAAGTCGATAAAAAAGCAAAACTAGATGCCTTAATTGGTGGTGTTAAAAAGTCTGATGGAAAAACTAGTGGTGGAGACGGAACAACTACTAACCCGGGAAACCAAGGAAAAATTGACGGTAGTATTTATTCAAACAGTTATTATGGCAGCGGAAAAGGAATAGGCACCGGAAATGGAAGTTGGGGATTAAACGGAAGAAAATTATCTAAACCCGGAGCCGTAAAAGCAGACTGTAATGATGAAGGAACAGTTGTTGTGGAAGTAAAAGTAAGTAAAAACGGAACTGTTACAAATGCAAAGTTCAGTCCAAGTGGTTCAAACACATCAAGTATTTGTCTACAAGAAGCTGCTATTAAATCTGCATACAAATACAAGTGGAATGATGATTCTAATGCTCCCGACAATCAAATTGGATTCATCGTATTTAACTTTAGAAACGGAGAATAAAAAAACAAAAATTACATAGCTACAAACCTCACTTTTGTGGGGTTTATTTTTTGAAAACAATGAATTATCAGGAAACCGTAAATTGGCTCTTTAACCGACTTCCAATGTATCAACAACAAGGAGCTTCTGCTTATAAAGCAGATTTAACTAACACAATACTTCTTGCAAATTATTTAGGAAATCCGGAGAAAAAACTAAAAACCATTCATGTAGCCGGAACGAATGGAAAAGGCTCAACGTCTTCCCTTCTAGCTTCAGTCCTTCAAGAAGCTGGTTATAAAGTTGGGTTGTATACTTCTCCTCATTTAAAAGATTACAGAGAAAGAATTAAAATAAACGGAAATGAAATTTCAGAAAAATTTGTAGTTGATTTTGTTTCAAAACATAAACCTTTCTTTGAATCAAATGATTTAAGTTTCTTCGAAATGACTGTTGGACTAGCTTTCGACTATTTCGTTCAGGAAAATATAGACATTGCCATTATTGAAGTTGGATTAGGAGGCAGATTGGATGCTACAAATATTATTAATCCGTTAATTTCTGTAATTACAAATATTGGTTTAGACCACACGCAATTTTTAGGCAATACAATTGAAGCAATTGCAAAAGAAAAAGCAGGAATAATTAAACCTTTATCTCCTGTAGTAATTGGAGAATATACTACTGAAACAAAACCAATTTTTGCGGCAAAAGCAAAAGAAAATAAATCTGAAATTTATTATGCCGCGGATTTAATAAAAGAGGTATATCCCACTGAATTGTTAGGAGATTATCAATTTCAAAACAGAAAAACAGTACTGCAAACAATTCAAGTTTTGCAAAATCAAAATGAATTTACCATCACAGAAAAAAACATAAAAGATGGTTTTATGAAAGTGGTTCAAAATACAGGACTGTTAGGCAGGTGGCAACAAGTAAATAAAAATCCAAAAGTAATTTGTGATACAGCTCATAATAAACATGGCTTAACAATTGTATTAAATCAAATTAAAAAAGAGAAATATCAAAACCTTCATATTGTGCTAGGAGTAGTCAATGATAAAGATTTAGATGACATTTTACCTTTATTTCCTAAAAAAGCTACCTATTATTTTTGTAGACCCAATATTTCACGTGGTTTGAACGAAAAATTATTAAAGGAAAAAGCTTTGACATTTGAATTAATCGGAAAAGTATATCTTTCTGTTTCAGAAGCTTATAATAATGCTTTAAAGAATGCCAGTCCAAATGACTTTATTTATATAGGTGGCAGTACTTTTGTTGTAGCAGAAATTTTATAATTTTTTTACATTTTTATTTGTAGAAACAAAAAACTGTTCTATATTTGCACTCGCAATCAAGCACTAATCGGGCGATTAGCTCAGCTGGTTCAGAGCACCTCGTTTACACCGAGGGGGTCGGGGGTTCGAACCCCTCATCGCCCACAAAACTCCTTAAGAAATTAGGGAGTTTTTTTATTCAAAAGGGTCATTAACTCAGTTGGTTCAGAGTGTCACGTCGACAACGTGGAAGTCATTGGTTCGAATCCAATATGACCCACTTTTTTATAAAAAATCTAATGTTCGTTCTAGAGCCATTCCTCTGGAACCTTTTATTAGGATAAAATCATTTTCAAATTTATTTTCTTTTAAAAAAATTGAAAAATCTTCAAATGAAAGGAAAAAACTAAGGTATTTATTTTCAATTTTAGAATTATAAAATTCTTTTCCGATTAAAAAACAAGTAAAATCAACTTGCGAAATTAATTTATTTACAATTGTTTGATGCTCCTTTTTACTTTCATCTCCTAGCTCAAACATATCACCTATAATTATAACTTTATTTGCTTTTTTCAATTGAATAAAATTATCCAAAGCAACGTCCATACTGCTTGGGTTAGCATTATAGGCATCTAGTATGATTTCATTTCCGTTTTTAAATATGATTTGTGATCTGTTATTTTCTGGCATATAAGATTCAATACCTCTTTCAATATCATTCAATGCAACTTCAAAATATTTTCCTACTGTGATTGCTGCAATAATATTTGTAGCATTGTACAAGCCTATTAAGTTCGATTGAATGTCTATCCCATCATAAACAATTTTAACAAAAGGATTAGCTTCAACTTTTTCAATAAAAACATCTGCTTCATGATTAACTAGACTAAAAACTATTCTGTCTATTGACGTTGTTTTTTCAAATTGAATAGCATCATCAAAATTTACAAAAGCTTTTTTATTAAACTTTTGAAGAAAATCATACATTTCGCTTTTGCCCTTAATCACTCCTTCAACCCCTCCAAAACCTTCTAAATGAGCCTTTCCGAAATTTGTAATATAACCAAAATCAGGCTTGGCTAAGTCACATAAAAAAGCAATTTCCTGTTGATGATTAGCCCCCATTTCAACAATTCCAATTTCAGTTTCTTTAGTAAATGATAACAAGGTCAAAGGTACTCCAATATGATTATTTAGATTACCAACAGTAGCTTTAGTAGTATATTTTTGAGATAAAACAGCTTGAAATAATTCCTTAGTTGTTGTTTTACCATTACTACCTGTCAATGCAATAATTGGTGTTTTTAAATAATTCCTATGGTATTTAGCTAATTCTTGGAGACAATTTAAGGAGTCTTCTACCAAAATGGTTCGTTCATCAATATAATAATCTCCGTTATCAATTACGACATAAGCAGCTCCATTTTCTAAAGCCTGCTTGGCAAAAGTATTTGCATCAAAGTTTGTTCCTTTTAATGCAACAAAAAACGAATTAGTATTTATTTTTCGGGTATCAATTGAAACTGAAGAACAAAGCAAAAAACAGGAATGAATTTTTGAAATATCCATAAACTAAAAAAAATTAAAAATAAAAAGCCCTAAAAAGGGCTTTTTAAATAAATAAACAATAAATGTTATCTTGAAGCTTTAGGTTTCCCTTTTGCCGATTTTTTATTAGATTTTGGTCCAACTTTAGACATTGCACATCTAAAACCAATATCATCTGTTGAAATTTCTTGTGGAAAGTATCTTCTTTGAGCAGGATCTAACCAATAAGCTCTATCTCTCCAAGAACCTCCTTTATAAACTCTAACATTGTCATCTATAAGAGTTGTTCTTTTCGATGATTTGTCATATTTTCTAATCATTTCAGATGATGCAGTATCAACACTAACTTGATGTTGTGGAGAATCATACATCTTTTTTGACTCAGCTACTTTTCCACCATCATCTTCTGCACCGAAGTCAAAGAAACGAGTTGATTGTTTATCTCCATCACGATAATTTCTATTATCACTTTTATCAAAATTTTGTCTCAAATAAGTCTCTTTTTCATCAACAGGTACTTGAGCAATTTGACCAGGATAATTTCTAGCAATTATTTTACCATTCGCTAATGTGTCATATTTTACACTTTCACTAGTAACAATTTCTACTTTACCATCTTCACCGATTTTATTTTTCATGTAAACGTTACCTCTATAATAGTTGAAGTCATTCGCTTCATCATCCACGATAGGGCGGTAAATATCTGCTACCCACTCATTTACATTTCCAGCCATATCATACAAACCAAAATCATTTGGCGGATATGACTTAACTACTTGCGTAATATCAGCACCATCATCAGACCAACCAGCAATTCCGCCGTAGTCACCTTTTCCTTGTTTAAAGTTTGCTAACTGATCACCTTTTACGGCTCTTTTCCCTGAACGGGTATAACTACCAGACCATGGGTATTTCTTCTTACCTTGATAAAGATTATACTCTCTATTACCAACATTTGCAACAGCGGCATATTCCCATTCTGCTTCAGTTGGAAGTCTATATTCAGGCTGAATTAATCCTGAAGTTCTCTGTGCGTAAACATTTTTTTGCTCAACTGTCTCTCCTTCACGATTGGTTGAAGGTTTAGACTTACCACCTTTACCTTTAAGAACAATTTCTTCATCACCTCCATAAGTAAGTGTAGGAGAATTAATATAAGTTTCTGTGCTAAATGATTTTTCTGCCGTAGCATCCATTAATTTAGCATCCTTTTTAAGGTATTTATTTTTCTCTAAGATGTCTTCATTGACACGGTCTGTTCTCCATTTACAAAACTCTACCGCTTGAATCCAGTTCACACCTACTACGGGATAATCCTTGTAAGCAGGATGTCTCAAGTAATTATTTGTCATAGTTTCATTATACCCAAGACGATCTCTCCAAACAAGTGTGTCAGGCAAAGCTCCAACATAAATATTCTTGTAGTTGTCTTGATTTGGATCAAAAATTCTTTTTAACCAGTCTAAATACTCCATGTACATTAGATTGGTTACTTCACTTTCGTCCATGAAAAATGACTGAACATGTTGCTGATTTGGCGAATTATTCCAATCATGCATTACATCATCTTGAACTCTTCCCATAGTAAAAGTTCCACCTTCAATTGCAATAAGACCGGGGGCAGCATCTTGTTTTTTGAAGTTAGAAGCGTACTGAAAACCACCTTTTTTGTCGTTGATTTTCCAACCGGTTGCAGTTGAAGAATTTTTAGAGTTTGACTTTTTACTACAACTAGTAAAACCAAACATAACTACTAACATTAGTAGCAGTTTTAAAGTCACATTTTTGTTTACTTTCATACTTTTAAGTAGGTAAAATTTAGTGCCGCAATATAGGAATTAACCTTTATATTACAACAGTTTTTTAAAAATATTGTCAAAAATACAAATTTAGCGTTTTTTAACAAACTTATAACGCAAAAAATATTTATTTAGTATGTGTAAAAAAACATTGAAAAAATTATACATTGTAATAAATTTGCAGACCTTACGTTTATTCCTAGATATGAAAAAGATTTTACTCCTTTATATAGCTTTTAACACCTTATTTTTTTATGCTCAGAACTCTGTAAAGCTAGATGTTTCTTGGCAAGAGAATAAAAAATTGATTTTTGACACCTATAACCTATCTATTCCTCAATTTCAATTTGCTAATTTTTATTTTAACGATGTTGACAGGTCAATTTATTTTAATTACAAACTAACCGTTACAACTCCAATCGAGGAAAAATCGTTACAGATTTCGTCTGTTATTTATGAATCTATTTCACAAAATGAACTGGGCGATTTGACAATAAAAAACATTCCAAACAGCATAAATGCCTCTATAAAGAATGGAAACGCAAGAGGTTTGAAACAAATTTTATTCTCTTTTTCACCTATAATAAAAACAAATGAGGGTTTTAAAAAAGTAAAATCATTAACTTTCAGTTATGCCAATTCTACTTCTGTAAATTTAAAAAATGAAACAACTTTTGATTTTAATTCAATTCAAAATTCAGTTTTAGCTTCCGGAGATTGGTATCGATTTTATATTGAAAAGTCAGGCGTTTATAAAATTTCCAAGAATTTCTTAAACCAATTGGGTATGAATACGAATGTTAATCCTCAAAAAATTAAAATTTATGGCAATGGAGGCCGAATGATTCCTTTATTAAATAGTGTTGAATACCCCTCTGATTTAGCAGAAAATGCAATCCAATTTATTGGAGAAGAAGACGGTGTTTTTAATAATGAGGATTACATTATATTTTATGCAGAAGGTGTTGACCAATGGAGCACTGAAAGTTTGACTAATTTAAATCTTTACGACACAAAATCATATTATTATGTAACTACACAAGGTGATAATGGTAAAAGGATACCTAATATCGTTCAGCCTGAAGGTGCTCCTACTAATGTTTTTACTACTTTTGATGATTATCAATTTTATGAAAAAGACCTTAACAACATTGGCAAAATTGGAAGAAATTGGTATGGTGAACAATTTGTTTCCCAAACACCACTAACTTTTGATTTTACTTTTCCTAATATTGACACAACCAGCCCAATATCAATTACAGTAAACTCCGCAGCGGTTTCCTTTTCCAATTCCAATTTAAAAATAAAAGCAGGAGGACAAGAACAAACTGCTACCTTTAGTGCTATCCCTTCAAATAGCGGCACTCTTTTTTCTACTGCAAACAACAACCTTAACATCACTGCAATTGAAAACATTACAGTAGAACTCACTTACAATAATAGTGGCGTGCCTAGTGCTAAAGGATATTTAAACTTTATAACCTCAAAAGCAAAGAGAAACTTAAAGGGATTTGGTAAACAATTTAGTTTTCAAAATTTGGCATCCGGTTCACAACTAGGAATTGGAGAATATCAACTTACGAATGCTTCTGCCATTTCTCAAGTCTGGGATATAACTTCAATTTATGATGTAAGTAAAATAGAAAATACTGGCTTAGCTAATTTTACCTTCAAAGCAAACTTAGGAGAAGTCAGAAAATATATTGCGATTGATCCAGCTGATTATTATACACCTTTAAAAGAATCGCAAACAAAAGTTATCAATCAAAATATTAAAGGCACTATTTTCAATAACAATCAAGGTCAGTTTGAAGATATCGATTATATCATTATTACTCCCTCAAATTTAGCTTCAGAAGCAGAAAGGTTGGCACAATTTCACAGAGTAAATTCTCAATTAAATGTAAAAGTCATCACACTTGATAAAATTTATCAGGAATTTTCAGCAGGCAAACAAGATATTGGTGCTATTAGAAACCTAATCAAATACGTTTATTATAATGCCTCATCTGCTGAAAAAAGAATAAAATACTTAAATCTTTTTGGTGATGCTTCCTATGATTACAAAAATCGAATTCCAAACAACACAAACATTGTCCCGATTTTTCACAGCCTAGTGAGTAATTCATTGTTAAGCTCAACGATGTCCGATGATTTTTATACTATGATGGACCCTAATGAAGGATTAATGACTTCAGGAGCTGATGGTTTAGACCTTGCGGTAGGAAGAATGTTGGTTTCTAATTTGCAAGACGCTAAGGAATTAGTAGATAAAGTTCTTGAATACCACGATATTAAATCTTATGGCAGATGGCGTAACTTATTTACATTAGTCTCTGACGATGTCGATGAAAGTTGGGAAAGCGTTATTCAACAACAATTGGACAACTTAGGAAATACAATCAGTATTGAAAATCCATACGTAAATGTAATGAAGTACCATTCTGATTCTTTTGTTCAAGAAGCATCAGCTGGTGGTCAACGTTATCCGAAAGTTAAACAAGAATTGAAAAATGCAATAGAACAAGGTTCATTGGTATTTAATTATTTTGGTCATGGTGGAGAAGACCAATTAGCCTCTGAACGACTTTTCGAAAAAACAGATGCTCAAAACTTAAATAATCGATACCGATACCCATTATTTGTGACCGTAACCTGTGAATTTACCAGATTCGACAATCCCTATAGACCAACAGCAGGAGAATACACCTATTGGAATCCGAAAGGTGGTGCCATTTCATTGGTTACAACAACACGGCAAATTGGCGTTCAAACAGGACAGGATATAAATAATTTTTTCTCCGCCTATTTATACGGATTTAATTCTACCGAAGAATTATCTATTGCAGAAGCACTAAGAAGAGCAAAAAACGACTACAATAGCAGTACATTGATGGTGTTTTACATTGGTGATCCGGCCATCATTTTACCCATTCCTAAACCAAAAATTGTTTTAACAAAAGTAAACGACACCCCTATTGAATCTTCTACATTCATATTCAATGCATTAAGCAAAGTTAAGCTAACCGGTGAAGTTAGAAATTTAAATGGTGATGCTCTTCTAAATGACTATAATGGCGATATTGCTATTCAGGTTTTTGATAAAAACATTAACAGAAACACCTTAGGAAATGATGGAACAACAAATGGTTCGGGATTAATTATCATGAATTTTCAAACTCTAGGAGAAACTATTTTTAGAGGAAATGCCACTGTTTCAAATGGATTATTTGAATTTGAATTCATTGTTCCTCGTGACATTAGTGTTCCTGTTGGAAATGGCAGAATCAGTTTCTATGCTAAAACGCAACAGCCAACGCTGCAAAATCAATCCGGTTATGATACTTCTATTAAAATTGGAGGTATAAATGCAAATGCTCCGGAGGATAACGTTGGGCCAACCGTTCGATTATACATGAATGACGAAACTTTTATTTCCGGTGGAATCACTAACGAAAATCCCATATTTTTAGCCTTTTTGGAAGATGAAAACGGAATCAATACAGCTAGTGGAATCGGACATGATATTGTAGCTATTTTAGATGGCGACGAAAACAAACCCTATATTTTAAATGACTACTACGAAACAGAGTTAAATAATTATAAAAAAGGAAGAGTTAGGTTTCCGTTTTTTAATTTGGCGACAGGACTTCATACAATAACTTTTAGAGCATGGGACGTTTATAATAATCCTATTTCAGCAGAAATTCAATTTATTGTTGTGGGTGAAGATTCCATCAGTCTTACAAATGTTTTGAACTATCCAAACCCTTTTGTTAATTACACACAATTCTGGTTTTCACATAATCATCCTTTTGAACCTTTAGATGTTCAAGTCCAAATTTTCACAATTACCGGAAAAGTTGTAAAAACTATCAATCAAGTCGTAAATACCGATGGTTTTCTATCAAGAGAAATTACATGGGATGGAAAAGATGATTTTGGTGACCGAATTGGCAAAGGAGTTTACATTTATAAACTAACAGTCAAATCCAGCATCACTAATAAAAAGTCCGAAAAAATTGAAAAACTTGTAATCCTTTAAGAAAACACTATATTTGTTAATTATTATCCAGCTTTTATAATGAAAAAAATAACCGTAATTTTAATTTGCATCCTTGCTTATAACAACACATTTGCTCAAGATAGAGTAATTACTACAGCAGTACCCTTTTTATTAATTGCCGCAGATGCAAGGTCTGCCAGTATGGGAGACATTGGTATAGCAACTTCTGCCGATGCTTTTTCTCAACAATGGAATCCTGCTAAATATGCCTTTGCAATTGATAAAGTTGGAGTCGGTGTAAGTTATACCCCTTATTTAACTGACCTTGTTAATGACATTTCATTAGGTCAATTAAACTACTATAACAGAATTAATGAAAGAAGTGCTTTTGCCGGAAGCCTACGTTATTTTGGTTTAGGTGATATTGAGCTTAGAGAAAATTATGACGATGTACCAATAATCGTAAGTCCAAATGAATTAGCACTTGATGTTTCTTATTCATTGCAGCTGAGCTCTAGTTTTTCTATGGCTGTTGCTGCACGATATATTCGTTCACAATTAAAAATTCCGGATGCCTCGGGTGATGCTTCAGCCGCAAGTACTTTTGCCGTTGATGTAGCCGGTTATTTTCAATCTGAAGAAGTGGCTTTTGACGATTTCAACGGTCGTTGGAGAGCTGGATTCAATTTTCAAAATATGGGTCCAAAAATGAATTATAATGCTGATGTTTCTGATTTAACCTCGAATTTTCTACCTGCGAATATGAAATTAGGAGGTGGATTTGATTTTATTTTCGACGAATACAATAAAATCACGTTGAATGCTGAAATAAACAAATTAATGGTTCCAACACCTCAAGAAGTTACAGATGTCAATGGAGATGGTGTTATAGACGGATTAGACCAAACTATTGTTAATGACGAATATAACAGTATCGGATGGGTTTCAGGAATGTTTCAATCCTTCACCGATGCTCCAGATGGATTTAGTGAAGAGTTAAAAGAAATTACTTGGGCATTAGGAACCGAATATTCCTATCAAGATGCCTTTTTATTTCGCCTTGGGTATTTTCATGAGAGTCCGGAAAAAGGAGCAAGACAATTTTTCTCTTTTGGTGCCGGATTTAAATACAATGTAGTAAAAATTGATGTATCCTATTTAATGTCTGCTTCAAATGTTAAAAACCCATTAGAAAACACGTTACGTTTTACGCTGACGTTTAATTTTGGAGATAAATATGATGAATACTAGAATGAAAAAATAATAAAAAATTAATCCAAATTTCTAACTCGAGATTTGGATTTTTTTTCCCCCTTACTTTATGAAAAAAATTACTATCACAACTGTATTTTCAGTTTTTGACAACAAAGAACAACTTCCAGAAGAAATAAAAAATCTAATGGAATTGGCTATTGAAATCAGAAAAAAAGCATATGCTCCTTACTCCAAATTCAGAGTTGGTGCTGCCATTTTACTAGACAATGGAAAAATTGTTTTAGGTTCTAATCAGGAAAATGCTGCCTACCCTTCTGGTCTTTGTGCAGAACGTGTGGCTATCTTTCAGGCAGGAGCAATTTATCCGGACGCTAAAATCTTGAAATTAGCCATAACTGCAACTGCCGATGAAAAACCGGTTAACTCACCCATTCCGCCCTGCGGCTCGTGTCGTCAATCAATTGCTGAATACGAATTTAAACAAAATACCCCAATTGAAATATTTTTCATGGGTGAATCCGGAGAAGTTTACAAATCCGATTCACTTACCAATTTATTGCCATTAGTTTTCGATAAAAACTATTTGTAAATAAAATTTCATAACGATAACGTTATCGTAAATAACTTTTTATAAAGTTTATCATTTTAATTCGATTATATTTTTACATCTACTAAGGATGTCTTATTTTTGCTATTCGCAATTTTATTATTATAATATACTTGAGAAAAAACAATTCAAACAAAAAGATTCAAGAAATAAAAAAATGAAAAAAATCACCAAAGAAGTTTACCTGCAATGGTATGAAGACATGCAGTTTTGGAGAAAATTTGAAGACAAATTAGCTGCCGTTTACATCCAACAAAAAGTTCGAGGATTTCTACATTTATATAACGGTCAAGAAGCTGTTTTGGCAGGTGCTATACATGCAATGGACTTATCTAAAGATAAAATGATTACAGCCTACAGAAACCATGTTCAACCAATTGCAATGGGTGTTGACCCGAAAAAAGTAATGGCGGAGCTTTACGGTAAAGTAACCGGAACTTCTAAAGGAATGGGTGGATCTATGCACATTTTCTCTAAAGAACATGGTTTCTTTGGCGGGCATGGAATTGTTGGAGCTCAAATACCTGTTGGAGCAGGAATGGCCTTTGCTGATAAATATTTTAACACCGGGGGTGTAACTTTAACCTATTTTGGTGATGGTGCCGCTCGTCAAGGTTCATTACACGAAGCTTTTAATATGGCCATGTTATGGAAACTTCCTGTAGTTTTTATTTGTGAAAACAATGGTTACGCTATGGGAACTTCTGTTGAAAGAACTGCAAATCACACTGATGTATGGAAACTTGGTTTAGGATATGAAATGCCGTGTGGACCAGTTGACGGAATGAATCCTGTAAAAGTAGCTGAAGCCATGCACGAAGCCATTGAAAGAGCTCGTAGAGGTGATGGACCAACTTTCTTGGAAATGAAAACATACCGATACAGAGGTCACTCAATGTCAGATGCTCAATTATACAGAAGTAAAGATGAAGTTGAAGAGTATAAAAAAATTGACCCAATAACACAAGTTTTAGATATTATCAAAGAAAACAATTATGCAACAGAAGCAGAAATTGAAGCAATTGATGAACGAGTAAAACACTTAGTTGAAGAGTGTGAAAAATTCGCTGATGAATCACCATATCCTGAAGTACAACAAATGTATGATGTGGTATATGACCAAGAAAATTATCCATTTATATCTCATAAACTATAACAGCTATGGCAGAAATTATAACAATGCCGCGTTTAAGTGACACAATGACCGAAGGAGTTGTAGCTACTTGGCTTAAAAAAGTTGGAGACACAATAAAAGAAGGTGATATTTTAGCTGAAATTGAAACAGATAAAGCGACAATGGAGTTTGAATCATTTCATTCAGGAACCTTATTACACATAGGTATTCAAGAAGGACAATCGGCTCCGGTTGATTCACTTTTAGCAATTATTGGTAAAGACGGGGAAGACATTTCAGGTTTATTGGTCGGAGGAAGTGCTCCAAAAATTGAAGAATCAAAATCAGAAACACCAAAAACTGAAGAAACTAAACCACAAGTTGCAACGGCAATTCCTGCGGGTGTTATTGTAGTTACAATGCCTCGTTTAAGTGATACGATGACTGAAGGAACTGTCGCTACTTGGTTAAAAAAGATAGGTGATGCTGTAAAAGAAGGCGATATTCTCGCCGAAATTGAAACAGACAAAGCCACCATGGAATTTGAATCTTTTAATGCCGGTACATTATTGTACATTGGTATTCAAGAAGGACAATCTGCTCCTGTTGATAGTGTTCTAGCTATTATCGGACCAGCCGGAACGGATGTTTCCGGAATTGCAGAAAACTATACCAAAGGTGGTAGTGATACTCCTAAAACTGAAAAAGTTGAAGCAACAAAAGAAACTCAGCCTGAATCAAAACAAGAAACTGAAACAACAACAAACGGTGGTAGAATTTTTGCTTCACCATTAGCTCGACAAATTGCTAAAGACAAAGGAATAAACCTTTCCCAAGTGAAAGGATCAGGAGAAAATGGCAGAATTGTAAAAAATGATGTAGAAAACTTTACGGCTTCAGCTACACCAGTAACTCCAGCTTCTACAACGGAAACTGTTACTTCAAGTACACAACCTGCTGTTCAACCATTTGTTCCTGCTGGCGAATCTTTTTCAGAAGAAGTGAAAAATTCACAGATGCGTAAAACTATTGCTCGTCGTCTTTCTGAATCTAAATTTACGGCTCCACATTACTACTTAACAATTGAAGTTGCAATGGACGAGGCTATGAAATCAAGAGCAACTATAAATTCAATTCCTGACACGAAAGTATCGTTTAATGATATGGTCGTAAAAGCTTGTGCAATGGCGTTGAAAAAACATCCAAGAGTAAATTCTCAGTGGAATGAAGAAGCAACTGTCATTAATTATCATGTAAACATTGGCGTTGCAGTAGCTGTTGAAGACGGATTAGTTGTCCCTGTTTTGAAATTCACAGACCAAATGAGTTTAACACAAATTGGTTTAGCTGTGAAAGATTTAGCAGGAAGAGCTAAAAACAAAAAACTTCAACCTGCCGAAATGGAAGGTAGTACTTTCACAGTTTCAAACTTAGGAATGTTTGGTATTACTGAATTTACCTCAATCATCAACCAACCAAATTCTGCAATTCTTTCAGTAGGTGCAATCATCGAAAAACCGGTTGTTAAAGATGGACAGATTGTTGTTGGAAATACTATGAAAGTAACTTTAGCTTGTGACCACAGAACGGTTGATGGTGCAACGGGAGCTCAATTTCTTCAGACGTTACGTACGTATTTAGAAAATCCGGTGACTATGTTGGCATAGATTTAGCCGAATATATAATTAAAAGCGAGTTCAATTTGATCTCGCTTTTTTATTGTTTATTCTTCTCCTCAATCCACTTCGCCATATACTTCGTGCTCTGCAAAAAATGATGCATCAATAATAATCCGGTAAAATTATCATTTCGATACTTTTCCAAATTTTCAAACTTATCCAATACAAATGCAAGAAAAGTATCCTCAAACAAATCTTTCGAAAAACAATGCTTTACAATTTCAAAACCATTTTGTTGAGCTTGTAACCAAATTGGTTTATTCTGATATAATTCAATTGCTTTTTCAGCAAAATCATCCGGTGAATCGGTTACAAATCCATTCCCCAAAAAATCACCATTCATTGCTTCTGCACCTATTGACGAAGTTATACTTGGTGTACCAAATTCCATCGCTTCCAATAATTTCCCTTTGATTCCGGCTCCAAAACGAATAGGAGCTAACAACACTTTTGCCTTAGAAATCATTTCAAAAGAACTTGCTGCTCTGCCATGAACATAAAAATTCATCTTCGGTTGGTGCAATGAAAATATTTTTTGCGTCGGATAAGCACCGTAAATATGCATTTTTGTTTCTGGTAATTTTTCAAATATTAACGACCAAATAACTTCCTTCAAATAAACAACCGTGTCGTGATTGGGTGCGTGTAAAAAATTACCAATAAATACAAAATCACTTCGTTCTTCAAAAGTTGGTAAATTCACGGTTTTATTTTCAACCCAAATCGGCAAATAAAATAAAAGAAACTTCGGTACTTTAAAATGCGTTTGTAACAATTCCATTTCAAATTTCGAAACTATCAACGTAATATCACATCGATAAATACTAGCAATTTCCCGCTTTGCTAAATCATTGTTCAAATCAAACGGATTGTTTTTCAAAACAGTCAATCGTCGGGCTTCACGCAAACAATGCAAATCTTCCGAATCCAGCATTCGCATGGCATTCGGACATTGTTGAGCCACACGCCACCCAAATTGTTCTTCTGTCATAAATCGATCAAACAAAACCAAATCAGGTTGCAATTCCCTCACAAAATCATCAAAAGAAGTACAATTTAATGCAATTTGCTTTCGTTCGACATCATTCAACTCTTCTGAAAATTCAGTTTCCGAAGCCGTACTTGCAAACATAATTTCCGCTCCTTTCTCCTTAAAAAAAGAAATCAACTGCATCATCCTATTTCCGGCGGCAGACGATTTCGGCTCCGGCCAAACAAAACCAATAATTAAAATCCGTTTATTTTCAAATGCATTCATCGCACTAAAATAGTAATTAATGAGCCAATTCTATTCAAATAAAAAGCATTATTTTTGTATCAAATCAAGTGAATCATGTTAGGATTAAAACTCAAAACCGACCCACGTTGGGCCAATATTGCCGAATCAAACCTCGAAGAAATTTTATCCGATCATTGCTGGTGCGAACAAAAAGCAGCTTCTAATGCACTTTACATCATCACCAACAATTCTGAAAATGTTGAATTAGTCACCGAAATGGCCAAAATTGCCATCGAAGAAATGGAACATTTTCAAATGGTACACAACATCATTCAAGAACGTGGCTTTGAATTTGGTCGAGAAGTAAAAGACGACTATGTCAACCAGCTTATTAAATTTACCAAAAAAGGCGGTACCCGAAACGATGCATTAATTGAACGTTTACTTTTTGCTGCTATGATTGAAGCCCGAAGTTGTGAACGTTTTAAAGTGCTTTCCGAAAACATCAAAGACAAAAAATTAGCAGAATTTTACCGAGAATTAATGATTAGTGAGGCTAATCACTATACAACTTTTTTAAAATTTGCCCGTAAATATTCCGAAAAAGTAAATGTAGACAAACGTTGGCAAGAATGGCTCGAATTTGAAGGAGAACTAATTACCAATTATGGGAAAAAAGAAACTGTTCATGGTTAATTATGAATTGAACTAAACAACTAGTTTCATATATTTCAAGCCTTAAAAACATTTAATTATCGTAGTTTAGAATACTTAAATTAATTACTGTGTTTTTCATTAAACCAAAGGTTTAATAGTGATTCATTTCTTCCAGACTCAATATCATTT
>NZ_PNJW01000020.1 GCF_013822155.1 Flavobacterium sp. | reverse complement strand
TTGAATCCTGATGTAAATGTTCGTTCAAGAGGGGTAATGGAAAAATGTTCGATGTGTATTCAAATGACACAAGCAACAATATTAAAAGCGAAAAAAGAAGGCCGTCAAGTAAATGCTGACGAATTCCAAACAGCTTGTTCTAGTGCTTGTTCAACCGGTTCTCTTGCTTTTGGGGATGTTAATAACAAAGAAAGTGAAGTAGCCAAATTGGTTGAAGATGATCGTATGTATCATTTGTTAGAACATGTTGGAACAAAACCAAATGTATTCTATCACGTTAAAGTTAGAAATACGTAATTAAATTAAATTAATAAGAAATACTATAAAGGATTATGTCGTCTCACTACGAAGCACCCATTAGAAAACCTTTAGTTATTGGTGATAAATCTTATCACGATATAACAGTAGATGTCGCTGCTCCTGTTGAAGGAAGAGCAAATAAACAATGGTGGATTGTCTTTTCAATCGCATTAACCGCTTTCCTTTGGGGAGTTGGTTGTATGATTTACACCATCTCTACCGGTATCGGAACATGGGGATTAAACAAAACAGTTGGTTGGGCTTGGGATATCACAAACTTCGTTTGGTGGGTTGGTATCGGTCACGCCGGAACATTGATTTCAGCGGTACTTTTATTATTCCGTCAAAAATGGAGAATGGCAATTAACCGTTCTGCAGAAGCGATGACCATTTTCTCAGTAATGCAAGCAGGTTTATTTCCAATTATCCACATGGGTCGACCTTGGTTAGGATATTGGGTGTTACCAATTCCAAACCAATTTGGTTCGTTGTGGGTAAACTTTAACTCACCTTTGCTTTGGGACGTATTTGCAATTTCTACGTATTTATCAGTATCCTTAGTTTTCTGGTGGACTGGTTTACTTCCTGACTTTGCCATGTTGAGAGATAGAGCAATTACTCCTTTTACAAAAAGAGTTTATTCAATTTTATCTTTCGGATGGAGTGGTAGAGCAAAAGACTGGCAACGTTTTGAAGAAGTATCTTTAGTATTAGCTGGATTAGCAACTCCTTTGGTACTCTCTGTACACACGATTGTATCCTTTGACTTTGCTACATCGGTAATCCCGGGTTGGCATACAACCATTTTCCCTCCTTATTTCGTAGCAGGTGCAGTTTTCTCAGGTTTTGCAATGGTAAATACCTTGTTGATTATCATGAGAAAAGTATCGAATCTTGAGGCTTACATCACGATTCAACATATTGAATTAATGAATATTGTAATCATGATTACAGGTTCTATTGTGGGTGTTGCCTACATTACAGAGCTATTTGTGGCTTGGTATTCAGGAGTTGAATATGAACAATATGCTTTCTTAAACAGAGCAACCGGACCTTATGCATGGGCTTATTGGGCAATGATGACTTGTAATGTTTTCTCTCCACAGTTCATGTGGTTTAAAAAATTAAGAACAAGTATCATGTTTTCTTTTGTTATTTCCATTGTCGTAAACATCGGTATGTGGTTTGAGCGTTTTGTAATCATCGTAACATCATTGCATAGAGATTACCTTCCTTCATCTTGGACGATGTTCTCTCCAACCTTTGTAGATATTGGAATTTATATTGGAACTATAGGATTCTTTTTTGTATTATTTCTTTTATATGCGAGATCATTCCCTGTGATTGCTCAAGCTGAAGTAAAAACAATCTTGAAATCTTCGGGAGAGTTTTATAAGAAAAAAAGAGAAGAAGAAGGACATCACAATCATTAAGATAATTAGTAGTAAGATATTATGAGTACTAAAGTTATACAAGCACTATATAATGATGATGACATCCTAATGGATGCTGTGAAAGAAACGCGTAAAGCACATCATCATATTGAAGAGGTTTATACTCCTTTTCCTGTTCATGGTTTGGACAAGGCGATGGGATTAGCTCCAACAAGAATTGCAATAGCTTCCTTCATGTATGGAGTGGTGGGGTTGTCTTTTTCAATTTGGATGATGAACTATATTATGATTCAAGATTGGCCACAAGATATTGGGGGAAAACCTAGTTTTAGTTATATTGAAAACATGCCGGCTTTCGTGCCAATTATGTTCGAATTAACGGTTTTCTTTGCTGCTCACTTAATGGTAATTACTTTTTATATGAGAAGTAAATTATGGCCTTTTAAACAAGCTGAAAATCCTGATGTGAGAACAACAGATGATCATTTTGTCATGGAAGTTTCAATCCATAATAATGAAGATGAATTAGCATCTTTTCTAAAAGGAACTGGTGCAATTGAATTAAAAGTTGTAGAAAAGCATTAATATAGTTTTATGAAAAGCTTATTTAAAATAACCCTATTAGTTGGTTTAGCCTTATCGGTTACATCTTGCTTTGACAGTAAGAGTCCAAATTATCAATTTTTCCCTAATATGTACCAGTCTGTAGGCTATGAAACCTATGCAGAATCTGAAGCATTCAATGGTAAAAATCAATTACAAGGGCAAACTGCTCAAGAGCCGCCAACCGGAACAATCAAAAGAGGATTTGAAATTTATGAGTATGAAAATACGACTGCTGGTTATGATTTGGCTAAAGCTAATTTGATATCACCGATAGATTCCATCTCTGAAAAAGAAGCTACAAAAGGGAAAGACCTATATGTTATTTACTGTTCTATTTGTCATGGTGAACAAGGAAATGGTAAAGGTAAATTAGTGGAAAGAGAAAAATTCTTAGGCGTTCCAAGTTATGCTGATAGACCAATAACAGAAGGAAGTGTATTTCACGTAATTACATATGGTTTAAACGCTATGGGTTCTCATGCTAATCAATTGTCTCAACACGAGCGTTGGTTAGTAACCGATTATGTTCTTCAGTTAAAAAGTAAATTATAATTATTGACAACTAGATTGTATAGATATGTATAC
Source organism: Flavobacterium sp. (assembly GCF_013822155.1). GTDB lineage: Bacteria > Bacteroidota > Bacteroidia > Flavobacteriales > Flavobacteriaceae > Flavobacterium. Next base: position 43,993 of record NZ_PNJW01000020.1, on the reverse strand, counting down.
CCTTTCAAGTAAATTAAAAGTTTTTTCCATTGTCCTAATGCTAGTTGGGTTATTGGGAATTGGATATAGTTTTATTTCTGCTCCTAAAACAACTGCAGAGGTAGAAAAAATTCTTGAAGCCGATGCTCATGGTGAACATGGAAATGCTCATGGAGCAACTGCACATGAAGCTCATGGAAAAGATGCAAAAGCTGAAGCAGAACACCAAGAACATTTAGTACATGTTTTACATCAATTGGAAAACAAGCCATGGGCAGCTGTATATGTTGCAGCCTTATTCTTTATGCTAATTTCACTTGGAGTATTAGCATTTTATGGTATTCAAAATGTAGCTCAGGCAGGATGGTCACCTATATTGTTTAGAGTAATGCAGGGAATTACAGCATATTTACCTGTAGGGTCAGTAATTTTCTTCGTTTTATTATTATTATCAGCATTTCATTACAATCATTTATTTGTATGGATGGATCATGATTTATTAGATCCTGCTAATCCAAAATATGATAAATTGATTGCTAATAAATCAGGTTATTTAAATGAATATTTTTGGTTAATAAGAGCAGCTATCTTTTTAATTGGTTGGAATTTGTACCGTCATTTTTCAAGAAAAAACTGTTTGGCACAAGATGAGGCATCTGATAACACATTTTACAAGAAAAATTTCAAAATGTCAGCAGCATTTTTAGTTTTCTTTATTGTTACAGAATCAATTATGTCATGGGATTGGATTATGTCTGTTGATCCACACTGGTTCTCTACTTTATTTGGATGGTATGTTTTTGCTTCTTTCTTCGTAAGTGGAATAACTGTAATCGCTTTAGTTTCCTTATACTTAAAATCAAAAGGATATTTAGAACATGTAAATACAAGTCATATTCACGATTTAGCTAAATTCATGTTTGGTATTAGTATTTTCTGGACATATTTATGGTTTTCACAGTTTATGTTGATTTGGTATTCAAATATTCCGGAAGAAGTAACTTATTTTGTTACTCGAATTGAACAATATAATTTACCATTCTTCGGAATGTTAGCATTAAACTTTATCTTTCCATTCTTGATATTGATTAATACAGATTTCAAAAGAATCACTTGGATAATCGTAATGGGAGGTGTGGTAATTTTATTCGGACATTATATAGATTTCTTCACTATGATTATGCCGGCGACCGTTGGTGACCAATGGTTTATCGGTGTTGGGGAAATAAGTTCTTTATTGTTTTTCTTTGGATTATTCCTTTTAGTAGTTTTCACTGCTTTAACAAAAGCACCATTGGTTCCTAAAAGAAATCCTTTTATTGAAGAAAGTAAACATTTTCATTATTAATATTTAAAAGATTTAAACAGATGACAAGTTTGTTAGTTATAATTGTTTTAGTTTTTGTATCGGTTGCTATTTGGCAATTAACCAAAATATTTGATTTAACTCAAATAGGGGATAATGCTGAAAATTCTCAAGTAGCTAATGATAATGATAATAGTGTAAATGGATATTTAATGTTTGCCTTTTTGGTATTCATTTATTTAACAACTATTTATTGTGTTGTTAAGTTTGGTCATTTCCCTTTAATGAGTAATCCTGCATCAGAACATGGTGTTGAAGTAGATAGATTAATGTGGATCTCGATGATTCTTATTTTCTTTGTTCAAACCATTACCCAAGCATTACTTCATTATTTTGCATTCAAATACAGAGGAAAAAAGGGTAAAACAGCTTTATATTTTGCAGACAACAATAAATTAGAAGCAATTTGGAGTATTATTCCTGCTATTACATTGGCTGGTTTAATTCTTTACGGATTATATGCTTGGACAAATATTATGTTTGTAGATGAAGAAACTGAAAATCCAATGGTTGTAGAAATCTATGCCAAACAATTTGGATGGGAAGTTCGTTATGCAGGAAAAGATAATGTTTTAGGTAAAGCAAATGTGCGTTACATAGAAGGAATAAATACGTTAGGTGTTGATCTAGCAGATCCAAATGCTCAAGATGATATTCCTGCTTCTGAATTACATTTACCTAAAGGTACCAAAGTAGTATTTAAAATTCGTTCTCAAGATGTATTACATTCTGCTTATATGCCTCATTTTAGAGCACAAATGAATTGTGTTCCTGGGATGGTAACTCAATTTGCTTTTACTCCAACAGTAACTACTGTTGATATGAGAAATTCGAAAGCAATGATTGAAAAAGTGGATGCAATCAATAAAATCAGAACTGAAAAAAGCAAAGAATTAGTTGCCAAGGGACAAGAAGCATTAGACCCTTATACTTTTGATTATTTGTTGCTTTGTAATAAGATTTGTGGAAAATCGCATTACAATATGCAAATGAAAATTGTTGTGGAAAGTCCTGAGGATTTTAAAAAATGGTTAGGTGGTCAAACAACTTTAGTTCAAAATATTAAAGCACAAGAACAGCCTGTAGAAGCAGATAAAGCAACAATTGATACTGCTACTGTTGTTAAAGATTCAACTGTAGTAGTACAAGTAGTAAAGTAATAGCAAAATATATAAATTAATTAAGTCATATGTCAGCACACGATCACGCAAACGAACAAGATCACGGACACGAACACGAACATCACCATAAAGATACTTTTATCACAAAGTACATCTTTAGTATTGACCATAAAATGATTGCCAAACAATACCTTATTACAGGATTGATAATGGGTATTATTGGAGTGGCGATGTCGTTATTGTTCAGAATGCAATTAGCTTGGCCAGAAGAGTCTTTTAAGATATTCAATGTACTTTTAGGTGATACTTTTGCACCGGATGGTGTAATGCGAAATGATATCTATTTAGCTCTTGTGACCATTCACGGAACAATTATGGTATTTTTCGTATTAACGGCTGGATTGAGCGGTACGTTCAGTAATTTGCTTATTCCATTGCAAATTGGAGCTCGTGATATGGCTTCCGGTTTTATGAACATGATTTCTTATTGGTTATTCTTTTTATCAAGTGTAATCATGGTTTGTTCCTTGTTTGTTGAATCTGGACCAGCATCTGCAGGTTGGACAATTTATCCGCCATTAAGTGCCTTGCCTCAGGCAATTCCAGGCTCTGGAACGGGAATGACATTATGGTTAGTTTCAATGGCTATTTTCATTGCTTCTTCGTTGATGGGGTCACTGAATTATGTGGTTACGGTAATTAATTTAAGAACAAAAGGAATGTCAATGACAAGATTGCCTTTAACTATTTGGGCATTTTTTGTTACTGCAATTATTGGTATTGTTTCTTTCCCGGTATTATTATCTGCTGCTTTATTATTAATATTTGACAGAAGTTTTGGAACATCATTTTTCCTATCTGATATTTATATAGCCGGTGAAGTTTTACATTATCAAGGTGGTTCTCCTGTACTATTCGAACACTTATTCTGGTTCTTAGGTCACCCTGAGGTTTATATTGTATTATTACCTGCCTTGGGAATTACTTCTGAAATTATTGCTACCAATTCTCGTAAACCTATCTTTGGTTACCGTGCAATGATAGCTTCAATTATTGCAATTGCCTTTTTGTCTACGATAGTTTGGGGTCACCACATGTTTGTATCCGGTATGAATCCATTCTTAGGTTCGGTATTTACCTTTACAACATTATTGATTGCAATTCCATCTGCGGTAAAAGCGTTTAATTATATTACTACTTTGTGGAAAGGAAATCTGCAAATGAATCCGGCTATGTTGTTTTCAATTGGTTTGGTTTCAACCTTTATAACCGGTGGATTAACTGGAATTATCTTAGGAGATAGTACGCTTGATATTAATGTACATGATACTTATTTTGTTGTAGCTCACTTCCATTTAGTAATGGGTATTTCTGCTCTTTATGGTATGTTTGCCGGAATTTATCATTGGTTCCCAAGAATGTTTGGTAGAATGTTAAATAAAAATTTAGGATATGTACACTTTTGGGTAACAGCCATCTGTGCTTATGGAGTTTTCTTCCCAATGCACTTTATCGGAATGGCCGGTTTACCTAGACGTTATTATACCAATACAGCTTTCCCGTTATTTGATGATTTACAAAATGTAAACGTAATCATAACTGTTTTTGCTTTAGTAGGAGGTGCTTTCCAATTGGTATTTATTTGGAATTTCTTCCACAGTATGTTCTATGGTGAAAAATCAGTACAAAATCCTTGGAGATCAAATACATTAGAATGGACTGCTCCCGTTGAGCATATGCATGGAAACTGGCCTGGGGAAATTCCTGAAGTTCACAGATGGCCTTATGATTATAGCAAACCCGGGCATGCAGAAGATTTTGTCTCTCAAATAGTCCCAATGGGACCTGATGAAAAAGAATTACATCATTAAAATTATAGTTTATTAATTCATATTTAAGCCTTTTCATTTTTGGAAGGGCTTTTTTATTTTTATCAAGTTTCAAAAACAACTTAACACAAAACATTTTCTATCTTTGTTTTTATGAATGAATATTTAGATCCCTCAAATAAAAGTTTTAATGCGGATGAACTTGACCTTGAAAAAAAGTTAAGACCGCTGTCTTTTGATGATTTTACCGGTCAGGAACAAGTGCTTGAAAATTTAAAAATATTTGTTGAAGCAGCTAATCAACGAGAAGAAGCCCTTGACCATACCTTATTTCACGGTCCTCCGGGTTTGGGTAAAACTACTTTAGCAAATATCTTAGCAAATGAATTAGGAGTTGGAATTAAAATAACTTCAGGTCCAGTTTTAGATAAACCTGGAGATTTAGCCGGTTTGTTAACTAATTTAGAAGATAGAGATGTGCTTTTTATTGATGAGATTCATCGTTTAAGTCCAATCGTTGAGGAATATTTATATTCAGCTATGGAGGATTTTAAAATTGACATCATGATTGAATCCGGTCCAAATGCGAGAACCGTACAAATCAATTTGAATCCTTTCACTTTGGTAGGAGCTACTACACGTTCAGGATTATTAACGGCCCCTATGCGAGCACGTTTTGGAATTCAAAGCCGATTGCAATATTATAACACAGAATTATTGACCACCATAGTTCAACGTAGTTCGATGATTTTAAAAGTTCCCATTTCAATGGAAGCAGCAATTGAAATAGCCGGACGAAGTCGAGGAACTCCTAGAATAGCTAATGCATTATTAAGAAGAGTTCGTGATTTTGCCCAAATAAAAGGGAATGGAGCTATCGATATCGAAATTGCTCGGTATGCCTTAAAAGCGTTGAATGTGGATGCCCACGGTTTAGATGAAATGGATAATAAAATATTAACGACAATCATCGATAAATTCAAAGGAGGTCCGGTAGGGTTATCCACACTAGCTACAGCTGTTTCAGAAAGTGGTGAAACGATAGAGGAAGTATATGAGCCATTCTTAATTCAAGAAGGTTTTATCATGCGAACACCTAGAGGGAGAGAAGTTACTGAAAAAGCATATAAACACTTGGGAAAAATCAGAACCAATATCCAAGGCGGTTTATTTTAATAGCTCTAAGCAAAAAAAAAACTATGAGTTTACCCAAAACAATTCCTGAAGTCTCTTTTTTTAGGTTTCTAAATCATGCCAATAACATTTTAAAAAATCCATTGCCTTTTCATGCAGCCAATTTTAAGAAATTAGGAGATATCTTTCGTTTAAATATTGGATTGGGCAAATCAGTTTTGTTTTGTAGAGATGCGGGATTGTTGCAACATGCCCTTCAAAAGAATCAAAAAAATTATACTAAATCCTATATTCAAACAAGAGATTTAGCAAAATATATTGGCAAAGGCTTGCTAACTGCAGAAGGAGAACATTGGCAAAGACAACGTAAATTAATTCAACCTGCCTTTCATAAAAGCCAACTTGTACTTTTAATTGATACTATTCAAGAAACGATTTTAGAGGAATTAAAAAAAATAAAAACAGGAAAGCCAATGGATGTTTTTCCGGTTTTTAATGATTTAGCTTTTCAAACAGTTGTAAAATCTATTTTTAATATAGCTATTTCTGATGAAGATATTGCTTCTTTACAACATACTACGGAAGCCACTCAAAAAATGTTAGTGCAAGAACTGAGACAACCTTTTCTTGTTTGGTGGTTTAATTTTTCAGGAAAAACAAAAAAGCATTTAGATTTAACTCAAAATTCAAGGACTATTCTGAAAAGATTGGTGGAAGAAAGAAAGCAAAGCAATGCGAATCATGACGATTTATTAGATATGCTTTTAAATGCCAAATATGAAGATGGTTCAAGCATGGAAGAAGATCAACTGGTTGATGAAATATTAATTTTATTTGCTGCGGGTCATGAAACTACTTCAAACGCTTTAACTTTTACGTGCGAATTATTGGCCAGAAACCTTGAGGCTCAACTAAAAATTTTAGAGGGAATAGTAAAGGTAAAAAGTGAATCTAATGATTTGATGCATTGGATAAAAAATGCAACCTATACAAAATTGGTAATCGAAGAATCAATGCGATTGTATCCGCCGGCTTATTTTATAGACCGAGTGAATATTGAAGAAGATACTTTTGACGGATTAACTTTACCCAAAGGTTCCAACTTATTATTTTCAGTGTATGAAATTCATCGCCATCCTGATTTTTGGAAAGAGCCGGAAGCATTTATCCCCGAACGATTTTTAGATGAAAATACTAAGTTTTCAAAAAATTACTATCCTTTTGGAGCCGGCCCAAGAATGTGTATTGGGAATAATTTTGCGATGTATGAAATGAGTTTGGCAATAATAGCCTTGGTTGAACAATTTGAAATTAAAGAGAAAAAAGACCCCATTCAAATTAAACCATTAATTACATTGAAACCTCATAATGCCATATTGGAATTTATAAAAAGGTGATGAATGCAAAAGAAAAACATACTAAAAGCATAAAATCAGAAGCCAAACGGCTTGGTTTTTTGTCATGTGGTGTTTCCAAAGCGGGTTTTTTAGAAGAAGAAGCCCCTCGTTTAGAAAAATGGCTCAACAATACTATGCACGGTCAAATGAGTTATATGGAAAACCATTTTGACAAGCGGTTGAATCCAACTTTGTTAGTTGACGGAGCTAAAAGTGTTATTTCATTATTGCTGAATTATTATCCATCCGAATTTCAAAACGAAGAAAGTTATAAGATTTCAAAATATGCTTACGGACAAGATTATCATTTTGTCATTAAAGAAAAACTGAAAGAACTTTTACATTTTATTCAAACTGAAATTGGTGATGTTTCCGGTAGAGCTTTTGTTGATTCCGCTCCCGTATTAGACAAAGCTTGGGCCGCTAAAAGTGGTTTGGGTTGGATTGGAAAAAACACCAACCTCATTACCCAAAAAGTAGGTTCTTTCTATTTTATTGCCGAATTAATTGTTGATTTAGAATTAGAATATGATAACCCAACCACCGATCATTGCGGTTCGTGTGCAGCTTGTATCGACGCTTGCCCAACTGAAGCCATTGTTGCACCGTATGTTGTAGATGGCAGCAAATGTATTTCCTATTTCACCATCGAATTAAAAGAAAACATTCCCACTGAAATGAAAGGTAAATTCGATGATTGGGTTTTTGGTTGCGATGTGTGCCAAGATGTTTGTCCTTGGAATCGCTTTTCGAAACCCCATAGTGAACCGCTTTTTCTAGCTACTCCTGAACTACTTTCCTTCACCAAAAAAGACTGGGAAGAAATAACTTCAGCTGTTTTTAAAGAGGTGTTTAAAAACACAGCAGTCAAACGAACGAAGTTGGAGGGGTTGAAGCGAAATGTTGCCTTTTCAAAAAAGTAAAACTCACTCAAACATTTGCCGTAATTCAACCATTTTCTCATTCGGCCCATCCATGTTTATAAAACCACTTCGAGGACGGTCTAGATCAATTATTGTGAATACAGTTAAGGTAAGCATTGTTGTAAACCCAATTAAAATAATCCAATCAATGGTTTTTTTGTTGTCATATCCTAACAGAAAAGCGGAACAAACACAAAGAGCAAACAGAAAATACATAATTGAATCCGGTATAGTTGACTCGCCTGCCGCTCTTCGTGTGGTCGTAATGTCAATCATGGCATTTAAAGCTGGAATTAATTCGGAAGTTCGAGTTGTAATATTGTCTTTCTTGGCATAATCAGCGGTTATCGTCCATATTTTTTTTCCAATGAAATCAGCTTTTTTGTAATGTTCAACTGTTTTTTGAATATCCATTCCTGATTGATAAAAAGAAATACGCTCTTCAACATATTCTTTCATATTTGATTTCAACATTTTTCTAATGCTGTCAGGATAAATATCGGTTCGTAAAATAGCCGTTCCAATATTGTTTGCTTCTTCAATTACTAATTGTCTTCTGGTGTCAAATCTTGAGCTTGCCATACTGAAAGAAAAAGCTAATATTAAACCAAGCAATGCCAATAAAGCACCATTAATCGATCCGAGTTCAATATTAATATGTTCAGGATCTTTTCGAATAGCTCTTTTAATAAAAAAGTGACCCAATATATAAAAAGCAATGATAAGTATAAAAAGCAGTATTGAAATTGTAGTAGAAGAAGCTAACTGAAGTGATGAAAAATTTGTCATAAGTATATAGTTATCAAAAAATTTTATTTAAAAAAGTGATATAAATTTATAAATATTTCTCTCATTAAGAACAATGAGATTGAATTATTTTAGTAAATAAAAAAAGCCTTTTCATTTATTATGAAAAGGCTTTAATTTATAATTTAATAAAACTAGTTTTTGAAATTATAACTTATTACAGCTCCTAAACCAAATTGATATAATGTTGCATAATCTGTAACATAAACAGGGCCATACCATGTGTAAAATATATCATTTCCAACAGCAGAGGACATTGATTGTAGATAGGCATGTAGATTAACAGAAACTGCAGAAGATGTTTTTATTTTTGCTCCTAACTTTATATCCCAAGCAAAAGTAGTTTCATTCCCGTTTTTTGGAGTTTCAACAATACCCATACCAAGACCACCTCCAATATAAGGTAATAGTTTAGTTGATCCGGCATCAAAATATTGAGTAAAATCAACTAAAATGTTGTTAACAGCTCCTTTGTCATCACCAGCATTAATTTGAGTATTACCAACAAAAGCTTCCATTTTAGTATCAATTCTAAGGTATTTTAACTCAACAGAACTATATTTCTGTACAAAATATTCTAATCCAACACCCCATTGAAAACCGTCTTTGACATTAACATAACCCATGTCAAAACTCACTTTGTCGGAAAAATTATAACCGCCATATAAATTCAATGATAATGATCCTGATTCTTGAGCTTTTGCACTAAATGACAAAACTAAAACAAATATTAAAAAATAATTTTTCATAAATTTAAATTTTAAGTGATTAAATAATTCGTACAAATTTATGACAAATTTAAGAAATTACATTGAAAAAGAAATAATTTTTCATTTGCCATAAAAAATACGTATTTGTTTTGATTAATAAGTATGTAAAAAAAATATTAATTGTAAATGTAAGATTTGAGTTGTGTTTTTTTTAAATTAAACGAAAAAGAATCTATTTAATATTTCCTTATTTCCTTAACTCTTTTACCTTTGTAAGTCACAGTAGAGAATACCTTAAATCATGCACAAAGACAGTAAACGTAGAGAAGCGTTATTATATCACGCGAAACCAAGTCCGGGAAAAATTCAAGTTGTTCCCACCAAAAAATATGCAACGCAACGTGATTTATCATTAGCGTATTCACCGGGAGTTGCTGAACCTTGTTTGGAAATTGCAAAAGACGTCAATAATGTATACAAATATACGGCCAAGGGGAATTTAGTGGCTGTAATTACAAATGGAACAGCTGTTTTAGGATTAGGCGACATTGGTCCTGAAGCTTCAAAGCCGGTCATGGAAGGAAAGGCATTATTATTTAAAATTTTTGCCGATATAGATGTGTTTGACATTGAAGTTGGAACAAAAGATATAGACGCTTTCATTGAAACTGTAAAAAATATTGCTCCTACTTTTGGAGGAATTAATCTAGAAGATATAAAAGCTCCGGAATCTTTTGAAATTGAACGTCGATTAGTGGAAGAGTTGAACATACCGGTGATGCATGATGACCAACATGGAACAGCCATTATTTCTTCAGCAGCTTTGTTAAATGCATTAGAGTTAGCCGATAAAAAAGCCGAAAATGTTAAAATAGTTGTTTCTGGTGCTGGTTCTGCAGCATTAGCATGTGCTAATTTATATGTTTTATTAGGGGTCAAATTAGAAAATATTATCATGTTTGATAGTCATGGTGTTTTATATCATGGAAGAACTGATTTATCTGATTTGCAAATTAAATATGCAAACGGAAATGAAGGAACAACATTAAAAGAAGCATTGATTGATGCAGATGTGTTCTTAGGGTTATCTGCCGGTAATATTTTATTCCCGGATATGTTGCTTGGCATGGCAAAAGACCCTATAGTGTTTGCGATGGCTAATCCAATTCCGGAAATTGATTATAATTTAGCTATCAATACTCGAAAAGACATTATCATGGCTACCGGTCGTTCAGACCATCCTAATCAGGTAAATAATGTTCTTGGTTTTCCATATATTTTTAGGGGAGCTTTGGATGTTCGGGCAACTAAAATAAATGAAGAAATGAAAATGGCCGCTGTTCGGGCGTTAGCAGAATTAGCAAAAATGCCAGTGCCGGAACAAGTTAATATTGCTTATGGTGAAACCAAATTAAATTTTGGTCGCGAATATATAATTCCAAAGCCCTTCGATCCTAGATTAATTACCATAGTGGCTCCTGCAGTTGCAAAAGCAGCAATGGATTCAGGAGTGGCTCAATACCCAATCACTGATTGGGAAAAATATGAAGAAGAATTAGCCGAGCGTTTAGGTTCTGATAACAAAATGGTTCGTTTGTTGGCAAATCGAGCTAAAACAAATCCAAAACGTGTCGTTTTTGCGGAAGCTGACCATTTAGATGTATTAAAGGCAGCACAAATTGTCATGGAAGAAGGCATTGGTAATCCAATTTTATTAGGTAATAAGGAAATTATTCTAGAACTTAAAAAAGAAATAGGATTTGATGTAGATGTGCCTATTTTAGACCCAAAGACAAGTGAATGTGACGAGAAAAGACTTCATTATGCCAATACATTCTGGGAAAGCAGAAAACGAAGAGGAATTTCTTTGTTAGATGCTCAAAAATGGATGCGTGAACGCAATTATTTTGCTGCTATGATGGTTAATGAAGGAGAAGCAGATGCATTAGTTACGGGATTTTCGAGAAGTTATCCTTCTGTAGTCAAACCAATCATGCAATTGATAGATAAAGCACCCGGAGCTTCTAAAATCGCCACTACTAATATGATGATGACCAATAGAGGGCCGATGTTTTTTTCAGATACAGCGATCAATATTGATCCTTCTGCTCATGATTTAGCAAAAATTGCTTTAATGACAGCAAAAACTGTTCGATTGTTTGGGATGGAACCAATTATAGCAATGATTTCATTTTCTAATTTTGGTTCTTCAAATACCGAAGGAGCATCAAAAGTAAGAGAGGCAGTGGCTTATTTGCATAAATATTATCCGGATTTAATTGTAGATGGTGAAATTCAAACCGATTTTGCTTTAAATCCTGAAATGTTAAAAAACAAATTTCCATTTTCTAAATTGGCTGGGAAAAAAGTTAATACGCTGATTTTTCCAAATTTGGAAGCGGCAAATATTAATTATAAAATGCTCAAAGAATTATATAAAGTAGATTCTATTGGTCCAATAATGCTAGGGTTAGATAAACCGGTGCATATTTTTCAATTGGGAGCAAGTGTAGAAGAAATGGTAAATATGGCTGCTGTTGCCGTGGTAGATGCACAAGAAAAAGAGAAACGCTATAAATCGATAAAAGTCACTCTTTAACTAATTATTTAAGTTATTAATCGTTTTATTGGTTGCTAATTAAAGATTTTTGCTACATTTGAAAATTAACATAGAATAATAATGATAGCTCATATTCAAGGACGTTTAGTTGAAAAAACGCCTACCGATGTAGTGATAGACTGCAACGGAGTAGGGTATCATGTACATATTTCGTTGCATACTTATTCTTTAATTCCTAATACTGATAGTATTAAGTTATTTACTTTCCTTCAAATTAAGGAAGATGCTCATACGTTGTTTGGTTTTGTAGAAAAGTCGGAAAGAGAAATTTTCAAATTATTACTTTCCGTGTCCGGGATTGGAGCAAGTATTGCCAGAACCATGTTGTCATCGATGGAACCTAAACAAATTCTTCAGGCAATTGCCTCTGCGGATGTAGTAACAATACAATCAATTAAAGGAATTGGATCAAAAACAGCCCAACGTGTCATATTAGATTTAAAGGAAAAAGTGTTAAAGGTGTATGATTTAGACGAAGTTTCTATGCCTTCAAACAATACAAATAAGGATGAAGCGTTATCTGCTTTGGAGGTATTGGGCTTTAACAAAAAATTAGCAGAAAAGGTAGTGGAGAAGATTGCTAGAGAGAACCCGGATGCTACAATAGAATCAATAATTAAACAAGCTTTAAAAAATTTATAATACTTGAAAACGAAGTATCATTATAATTTTATATCAGGTCTTAAAATTAGTTTTATATGGCTAATTTTTCTTTCCGGTTTTTTAGTGTATTCACAAGATGATGAAACACCTAAAGACACAGTTGGTTTCAATAAAGGTAAAGTTGAGTTGTCTAATCCACCCAGCATTGTCTCGGCATATACTTATGATCCGGTAACCGATCGTTATATTTATAATAGTACTGTTGGAGAGTTTAATATCAATTACCCGGTAATTCTTACGCCAAAAGAGTATGAAGAATTAGTAATGCGGGAATCCATGAAAACGTATTTCAAGCAAAAACTGGATGCCATGGATGGCAGAAAAGCTGGTGCTGACGAAGCTAAAAAAGACTTATTACCCCGTTTTTATGTTAATTCCGGTTTTTTTGAAACTATTTTTGGAAGCAATACCATTGATGTTCAGCCCAGAGGTTCTGTTGAAATTGATTTAGGAGTTCGCTATACAAAACAAGATAACCCTACTTTTTCTCCCAGAAACAGAACGACTACAACATTTGATTTTGAACAACGTATCAACATGAGTTTATCCGGTAAAGTGGGTACTCGGTTGAATGTGAATGCCAATTATGACACTCAGTCTACGTTTGCCTTTCAAAATTTAATCAAATTAGAATATGCTCCCGAAGAAGACGCCATCTTACGAAAATTAGAAGTAGGTAATGTCAGTATGCCTTTGAATAATACTTTAATTCGAGGGGCTCAAAGTTTATTTGGGGTGAAAGCTGAATTGCAATTTGGAAAAACAACGGTTACCGGAGTTTATTCTGAACAAAAATCGCAAACTCGTTCTGTGACAGCCTTAGGAGATGGAACACTTCAAGATTTTGATTTATTTGCTTTAGATTATGATTCAGACCGACACTTTTTCTTATCGCAATATTTTAGAGATAAATATGATGCTTCTTTAAAAAATTATCCTTTAATCAATAGTAGAGTACAAATTACCCGAATTGAAGTTTGGATTACCAACCGACAAAATCGCGTAAATACCTCACCCGAAGGTAATAATTTGCGAAATATTATTGCTTTACAAGATTTAGGAGAGGCACAATTAAATGGGTTGGATGACACAGAAATAGTTGGAATTGACCCTATTCCGGCAGGATTTTTTAATGTATTAACCGATACACCGGCTAATAATGCCAATAATGATTTTGATCCCGGACTGATTCAAACAGGGGGCGGATTATTAAATCCAAACATTAGGGAAATTGTAACTTCAGGTTCAGGATTTAATTACCCTGCCATCGAAGGATTGGATTATTCTAAATTAGAAAATGCCAGAAAATTAACAACAAGTGAATATACCTACAACCCTCAATTAGGATATCTCTCCTTGCAACAGCGTTTAGCAAACGATGAAGTTGTTGCTGTAGCTTACGAATATACCATTGGAGACGAAGTTTATCGTGTAGGAGAATTTGGAAATGGCGGAGTAGAATCAACAGTAGTAGACCCTAGCACAGAAGTTCCATCGACGCAATGTTTGATTTTAAAAATGCTGAAAAGTAATTTGACTAATGTTGATAAGCCAATTTGGAATTTAATGATGAAAAACATCTATCAAATTCCGGGAGCTTTTGAGTTGAGTCAGGAAGATTTTAGATTTAATATTTTATACACAGATCCTTCTCCGTTAAATTATATAACTCCTGCAGGGAATCCGCCCTTATCGTTACCGGCAGATGTTGCAGAAACTCCTTTGTTGGAAGTTTTTAATACAGACCGTTTGAATTATACTAATGACCCGCAAGTTGGAGGTGACGGATTTTTTGACTTTGTTCCGGGAATTACTGTTGATACACAAAACGGACGATTGATATTTACCACAGTTGAACCATTTGGAAATCATTTATTCAATAAATTAAGAACATCTAATCCGTTAGAAGATTACGACAATACAACCACCGGATATAATTCAAATCAAGGTAAGTATGTGTATCGAAGTATGTATAAAAGCACCCAGTCTGCTGCTTTGCAAGACAGTGATAAAAATAAATTCTTATTAAGGGGACGTTATAAATCAACCGGAGGTGACGGAATTCCTATTGGAGCATTTAATGTACCAAAAGGTTCAGTTGTTGTAACAGCAGGCGGTCGAACTCTAGCAGAAGGAATTGATTATACTGTAAATTACCAACTTGGGCGAGTTCGAATATTAGACCCATCCCTTCAGGCATCGGGAACGCCAATCAATATTTCTGTTGAAAATAATTCTGTTTTTGGACAACAGACCAGACGTTTTATGGGATTTAATGTGGATCACAAAATTTCTGAAACGTTCAATGTAGGAGCTACTTATTTGAGAATGACTGAGCGACCTTACACTCAAAAATCCACCTTTGGGCAAGAATCAGTGAACAATACTATTTTTGGTTTCAATACCAATTTTTCATCCGAACTTCCTTTTTTAACCCGATTGGTGAATAAATTACCAAATATTGATACGGATGTTCCGTCATCAATTTCAGTTCGTGGAGAAGTAGCATTTTTAAAACCGGATTCACCAAAAGCCGATAATTTTGAAGGAGAATCAACTTTATATATTGATGATTTTGAAGGATCACAAACAACAATAGATGTAAAGTCGCCATTGTCTTGGTATTTGTCGAGTGTGCCTGAGAGTAATACAAACAGTACATATGATTTCTTTGGCAGCTCTAATAGTTTGAGTTATGGATTCAAACGAGCAAAATTATCTTGGTATACCATCGATCCAATATTTTATACATCACAAAGACCTGCCGGTATTTCAACAGAAGATATGACTTTAAATAAAACTAGAAGAGTTTATATCAACGATATCTTTCCGGTGACAGATGTTGCTCAAGGACAACAACAAGTAATTAATACATTGGATTTAACGTATTATCCAAACCAAAGAGGACCTTATAATTTTAATCCTTCAACAACACCTGATAATCAATTACCAACGCCAAATCAAAATTTCGGAGGTATAACAAGAGCTATAAATTCAACCAACTTTGAACAAGGAAATGTAGAATATTTCCAATTATGGGTGTTAGATCCCTATTATGGTACTGATGAAACTGCTCCAACAAATACGGGAGAAGTTTACATCAACTTAGGTGAAATTTCGGAAGATGTTTTGAAAGACGGCAGAAAGCAATATGAAAATGGTTTGCCTGAAGCTGGTGCTACATCTCCTACTGTTTCTACAATATGGGGAAAGGTTCCCGCATCACAATCTTTAATTTATGCTTTTGATACCAGTGAGGCAAATAGAGCGGTACAAGATTTAGGATTAGATGGAATTTCAGATGCAGAAGAAGCTGCATTATTCCCAACTTTTTCTTCTTTCTCTGACCCCTCACAAGATAATTTTGAATACTATTTAGCGGCTACAGGTAATGTTATTGAACGCTATAAAAATTACAACGGATTACAAGGAAATTCACCGGTAAATGTAACAGATAATAACAGAGGAAATACAACTTTACCTGATGTTGAAGATATCAATAGAGACAATACGATGAATACCATAAATGCCTATTATGAGTATAAAATTAATATTGCACCAAATTCTAGCGTAGGAGAAAATTATATTACAGACGAAGTTTTTGTAGCAGCAAAAACAGAACCGGGAGGAGAAACTTATCCCGCGGCCAGATGGTTGCAGTTCAAAATTCCGGTATCACAGTATCAAAATAAAATAGGTAGTATTTCAGATTTTCGTACTATTCGTTTTATGCGAATGTTCATGACCGGATTTACAGAAGAAATTACGGTTCGTTTTGCTGCAGTTGAATTAGTAAGAGGTGAATGGAGACAATATTTATCGACACTAGACCCGAATGAAACTGATATTCAGAATGAAGATGATAATACGGTTTTTGAATCAATTGCTGTAAACGTTCAGGAAAATAGCAATAGAACACCAATAAATTATGTCTTACCTCCCGGAGTTGATAGAGAACAATTATATAATAATAATTCGGTAATTAATCAGAATGAACAGTCTTTATCGTTAAGGGTAACTCCAAAAAACAACAATATACCCGGCGGTTTAGAACCGGAAGATTCAAGAGCTGTTTTTAAAAATGTAGAAGTTGATTTGCGTCAGTTTGAGAAATTAAAAATGTTTATTCACGCTGAAGCAATTGAAAACAACCTCGATCCAAATCGTTTAAATGATGACGAAATGGTTGCTTTTATCCGTTTTGGAAATGACTTTTCACAAAACTTTTATCAAGTTGAGATACCCTTAAAAGTTACTCCTCACGGAACTACTTCTCCTGAAGAGATTTGGCCAGAAGATAATGAGATAGATTTGCAATTGTCATTGTTAACACAATTAAAAGTGTTAAATATAAACGGAGCAAATCCAAATCCCGATGAAATCTATTTTTTAAATGAAGATGAGTTAGATCCTTCGTTAGTAAATAAACCCAATAAACTTCGATTAGGGATAAAAGGTAATCCAAATTTTGGGTTAGTGAGAACGTTAATGATCGGTTTAAAAAACAGCAAAACAGGACAAGTTGAACTCGAAAGTATTCGTGGAGAAGTTTGGTTCAATGAGTTGCGTGTGGCAGGAATGAAGAACAAGGCAGGTATGGCGGCCATTGTCAGTGTAGATGCAAATGCAGCTGATTTCGCAAACGTATCAGCCACAGGAAGATTAGGAACAATTGGCTTTGGAACATTAGAACAAGGGCCTAATGAACGAAGTCGTGAAGATTTGAGAGAATATGATGTTGTAACTAATTTTAATTTTGGCAAGTTACTTCCTCAAAAATGGGGTGTAACTTTACCATTTAATTATGGAATTGGCGAATTAGTTATCACGCCTGAATATGACCCGTTTTATCAAGATATTAAATTAGATCAATTGATAGATGTCACTACAGACGAGGCAGAAAAAAAGAATATTGAAAACCGAGCAATTGATTACACAAAACGAAAAAGTATAAATTTCATAGGAGTCAGAAAAGAGAGAGCTCCTGAGCAAAAACCGAAAGTTTATAATGTTGAGAACTTTACATTGTCACATTCCTATAACCAAGTCGATAAACATAATTATGAAATTGAAAGTTATGTAGATCAGCAAGTAAATTCTGCTGTAGATTATTCTTTTGCTTTTTCTCCAAAACCAATTGAGCCTTTAAAGGAAAATAAGACAATGAAAAAATCACAATATTGGAAAATGTTGAGTGATTTCAATTTTAATTATTTGCCTTCTAATATTAATTTCAGCACCAATGTGGTTAGACAATATAATCGCCAACAATTCAGACAAGTTGAAGTGGAAGGTATTGCCTTAGACCCATTATACAGAAGAAATTATTTGTTTAATTATTTATATGGCTTTAACTATGATATTACAAAAGCTTTAAAAATTAATTACAATGCTAACCGAAGTAATCTTGTTAGAAATTATATAGACGAAACCGGAATTCCGGATGATTCAAATCAAATTTATGACAGCTATTTAGAAGTTGGAGAAGCAAATCAATTGAATCAACAGTTCATTCTGAATTATGATATTCCTCTTTACAAATTACCTTTTTTAAGTTTCCTAAAAGCAAATTATTCTTATACAGGAACGTATAGCTGGATGCGATCTTCTTTAGCTCTTTCATCAGCTGAAACCGAAGATGGAACCATTTACAATTTAGGAAATACAATTCAAAATTCAAGTTCTCATCGGTTGAATACTACGCTAAACATGGATTTGTTTTATAAATATATTGGGTTGACTAAAACAAAAAAGAAACCGGCACCAACACCAAAACAAGCTGCTCCAAAACCTGGTGAAAAAGTGACCAGTAATAAGGTACCTCAACAAAATGAAGGGAATGTTTTTCTTGACGGACTGATTGGTGTAGTAACGAGTGTTAAAAATATTCAATTGAATTATACTCAAAATGAAGGAACTTTGTTACCGGGTTATACACAATCGTTAGGGTTTTTTGGTTCTTCAAAACCAACGTTAGGATTTGTGTTTGGAGCTCAAGATGATGTTAGACAAGATGCTGCAAAAAATGGGTGGTTAACAATTTATCCTGAATTTAATCAAAACTACACCGAAGTAAAATCACAACAGTTTAATGGAACAGCAAAAGTAGATTTGTTCCCTGATTTGACTATTGATCTTACTGCTGACCGTAATTATATGGAAAGTTATTCTGAACAATATGACGTTTTAGATGGAGTTTATAATTCGCGTTCGCCCTATACAATGGGAAATTTTTCAATTTCAACGGTTTTAATTTCAACTTCTTTTAGTAAAAGTGATGAATTTGGCTCCTCTGCTTTTCAAGATTTTAGAGATAACAGGTTGGTGATAGCAAATCGACTGGCTGCAGATTTTTATGGGGCTAATATTCCTAGATACGGTGATGCTAATAACCCAATTCCAACCGATCCGGCAGACCCAAAATACAACTTCTATTCTTCTAATGCCGGATATCCAATTGGATATGGAAAAAATAATCAAGCTGTATTAATTCCTTCTTTCTTATCTGCTTATTCGGGGAAAGATGAAAACAGCACTTCGTTAAGTGCATTTAGAGATTTTCCAATTCCGAATTGGACCGTAAAATACAACGGTTTGATGCGATATACTTTCTTTAAAGAACGATTTAAACGATTTTCACTGCAACATAGTTACAGAGCGGCTTATACAATTAATTCCTTCCGGTCAAATTTTGAATATGATAAAAATCCGGGCGGACAGGATAATGAAGGTTTTGGAAATTTTTATAATCAAACAATTGTGCAAAATGTTAACTTAATGGAACAATTCAATCCATTAATCCGTATGGATTTTGAGATGAAAAATTCATTTAAAATGTTAGCTGAAATGAAGAAAGACCGTGCGTTATCAATGAGTTTTGACAATAATCTACTTACGGAAGTGCAAGGTTTAGAATATATAATTGGGTTAGGCTACCGATTAAAAGATGTTGTAATTACCTCTTCATTAGCAGATAATCCACAAGGTATAATTAAAAGTGATATCAATTTCAGAACAGATTTCTCTTATAGAAATAACAAAACAATAGTTCGTTACCTAGATTACGATAATAATGAACTTGCCGGAGGTCAAAATATTTGGTCTATTAAATTAACAGCCGATTATTCTTTCAGTAAAAATTTGACAGCTATATTTTATTATGATCATACTTTTTCTAAAGCAGTGATTTCTACGGCATTTCCATTAACAAATATCAGGTCTGGTTTTACACTTCGATATAATTTTGGAAATTAATTAAAATTTCAATAAAAAAGATTTTATAATCACAGCATAAAAATTACATTTGCTGAAACAAATTACAAAATGAATATACCAACAAATTTAAAATACACAAAAGACCACGAGTGGGTGAGTTTAGATGGTGAAATTGCTACGGTAGGAATTACAGATTTTGCTCAAAAAGAATTAGGAGATATTGTTTATGTTGAAGTGGAAACATTAGACCAATCATTAGAAAAAGATGAGGTCTTTGGAACGGTTGAAGCGGTTAAAACTGTTTCGGATTTATTTTTACCTGTTTCAGGTGAAATCATTGAATTTAATGAAGACTTAGAATCTAATCCTGAAAGTGTAAATACAGATCCTTATGGAAAAGGATGGATGGTGAAAGTAAAAGTTTCCAATGTAGATGATTTTAATGATTTATTAGATAGTCAAGCTTATAAAGAGTTGATTGGTGCCTAAAAAAAAGATATTACTATTTTTATTAGTTCTTTGGTTGGTTTTTATAACCACATTAAGTCTGGTAAGTTTGAATAGTTTTTCTAAAGTACAAATCAGAGGCGGAGACAAATACGTTCATTTTATCTTTTATTTTGTTTTAACAGAGTTATTAATTTTGAATTTAATGTCAAAATTTAATTTTAGAAAAGCGGTTTTTATTTCTGCTATTTCTGCTGTTATTTATGGCATAATTATTGAAGTATTACAAGGGGTTTTTACAATCTATAGAGAGCCTGAAATATTAGATATTTTATTTAATTCACTTGGGTGTATTTTTGCAGCATTCCTGATGATTAAAAACCATAAAAGGTTAAATTTTATAAAATAATTTTAAAGTTTTTTTTAATTAGCTATATTAGCATCTCAAATTACATATTATGGAACTAAAAAAGAATCCAAATGTTGACCCAAAAAGAAATAGTTCACTCTATTTCCAATTAGGATTGGCGGCAATTGTTGCCTTGTCTTATATGGCAATTGAATTGAAAACATACGAAAAAGATTTGTCCGGCTTAACCCAAAAAGTTGACAATAGTTTTTTAGATGAAGAAGTGCCTATCACTCAGCAATTGAATACGCCACCACCTCCACCACCTCCACCACCACCAGCTGCTCCTGAAATAATTAAAGTGGTTGAAGATAAAAAGGAGATCAAAGAAATGAACATTCAATCTACAGAAACAAATCAACAAGAAGTTGTTGTGAAAGCTGAAAAAGTTGTTGTAGTAGAAGAAGAAGTTGAAGTTGATGTACCATTTGCAATTATTGAAGATGTACCCTTATTCCCTGGTTGTGAAGGCGTAGCAAAAGACAAAAGAAAAGATTGTTTTCAAGAAAAAATACAAGCTCACATTAGAAAAAATTTCCAATATCCGGAAGCTGCTTTAGATGCTGGACATCAGGGTAAAGTATTCGTGAGTTTTGTAATTGAGAAAGACGGAAGTGTGACTATTGCAAACATGAGAGCACCTTATCCAACATTGGAAAAAGAAGCTCAACGTATCATGTCTAAATTGCCAAAAATGATTCCTGGAAAACAAAGAGGAAAACCGGTAAGGATGACAATGAGTATTCCAATCACCTTTAAATTAGACCAATAAAATAATAAAAATAGACAAACTTAAATCCACTCGAACTCGAGTGGATTTTTTTTTGGCACAAAAATTGGATTGCATTAAAAATAACTAATCCATTTTAACCATGAGAAATTTAGATCAATACCCACGCGTAAACCACAACAGCAAACTTTATTTTCAACTTGGACTTATTGCCAGTTTAATTGCTGTATATTTTGTTATCGAACTAAAATCGCCAATTTCTGAGTTTGTAGTTGAGTCAAAAAAAGAAGTGGTAGATATTTCAGAAAAACCTTTTCATGAGACCTTTCAGGTTGAAAAAGAAATTAAGGAAGTGGTTGAAAAAGCAAAAATAGATAAAGCTCCTAGTAAACCAATCTTAAATAAGTTTAGAGAAGTTCCGAATACAACTATTGAGCCGATACAAACGGATGTTACTTCGCCGGATGATACAGAAGACAATAAATTGCTTTTGAAACCTATTGAAACAACAGCTGTTGTGTTAATTCCAACAGAAAATAAAATTATTGATCGATGGGCTTTGGAAGAAGTCCCAGCTTTTAAAGCATGTGCTAAATTAAAAGGACCTGCAAGAGAAACCTGTTTTAATGAGCAAATGGCTAACTTTTTAATTTCTAATCTGGAATATCCTGAACAGGCCAAAGAAAATGGGGCTCAAGAATCGATATTGGTAGAATTTATAATTAATACGGATGGTTCAGTTTCTAATGTTAAACCCGTATTTGAAGAAAAAGTAATGAACAAAGAGCTTGAAAAAGAAGCGTTACGGGTTATCAAAAAATTACCAAAATTAGAGCCCGGGAAACAAGCCGGACAACCGGTTAGAGTAAGATATACCATACCAATCACTTTTAAAATTAAAAAATAAAATATTTAAGTATAAAAAGCATCCCACTTCGGTGGGATTTTTTATTTTTACACTATGAATATTAAACAGTTTTTAGATTCGACCTATTTAAAGACACCAGCTCAGGCAGGGTTGTCTTTTGAAGAAAATAAAAAAATAGTTGAAGGTTTTATAGCCGAAGCTATCGAAGAACATTTTAAATTAATTATGATTCGACCGGATATGGTTTCTTTAGCAAAAAAAATGATTGCTAAAGCTGAATCTAAAGTTCTGATTGGAACAGTTATTGGTTTTCCGGAAGGAATTTATACTATTGAAGAAAAATTAGCGGAAGCGACTCAAGCCATAGAAGACGGAGCAGACGAATTAGATTATGTTTGCAACTATGAAAATTTTAAAAATGGCGATAGTCAATATGTTAAAGAAGAAATTTTAAAATGTACACAACTCGGTATCAGTCACCACAAAACTGTAAAATGGATTATTGAAGTGGCGGCATTAACTGACCAACAAATAATTCAACTCTCAACACTTATCAAAAATGTAGTGATAGCTAACTTTAAAGAAGAGCAGTATCAAGATGTCTTTGTGAAATCATCCACCGGGTTTTATAAAACGGAAGCCGGAAAACCAAATGGTGCAACTGTTCCAACTATCATTATGATGTTAGAAAACAGTTCTCCACTTCCCGTGAAAGCGGCAGGAGGAGTTAGGACCTATGAGGAAGCAATCGAAATGATTTCTTTAGGTGTAAAACGGATTGGAACATCTTCTGCAAAAGCAATTGCTCATGGAAACATTTCAGAAAGTAATTATTAAAAATTGAATTCATTTAAATGAAAAAATATAGTACGTATTTCGCCTTAGTTCTATTTTCTGTTTCCCTTTGGTCACAGGTCAAAAGCACAGAGCAGTTTCCTGTTTTTCCAACTTGTGAAGGTAAATTTAATAAAGAATTAGAAAATTGTTTTTATGCTGAAGTGCAACAAAATATTTTTTCTAAATTCAAAGTTCCTGATAAAATTTTAGAAAAGGATTATAAAGGCAGTTTTTTTGTCTTGTTTGAAGTAAATAATCAAGGGAAATTTATATTGCAATATGCAAATGCCCCTTTCACTGAATTAAATGATGAATGCAAGCGGGTTTTCAATGAAATGCCTCAAATTGCACCGCCAACCTATGGTGGCAACCCAACCTATGCAAGGTATTCTATTAAAATTTCAATTCCTTTAAAAGATGCTAATTCAATTTCAAATATTCTCTCAGAAAACAATGAAAATTTAAACACTGTTGTTGTTGACGAAAAAAGCAAACAACTAAATGAATTAGACAGTATTCGCTACTCAAAGTTTGAAAATCCTCAGTTTAAGAGCAATTTAAACATTCCTTTTTCACATAGTTTTTATGCCCAGTTTGATAAAGAGATGAATCAATTGGGAGCCAATAATCACACGGCATCAAAACCATTAACATATGCAGAAGTGAATCAATATTATGATTTGGCACAAGCGAATCAAAAATTGATGAAGAATAAAACAGGTTGGTGGGGTAGAAAATTATGGAATGAATACATTCTTGAAATACAAGGGGATAACTATTGGTTTACATTAAATCCAATTTGGGATTTAAGAGTAGGGAAAAGTAACCCAAGTGTTTCGGATTATACCTATCAAAATACCAGAGGGATTCAAATCCAGGGAGGAATTGGAAAAGAAGTGAATTTTACAACATCGATATACGAAAGTCAGGGGCGTTTCGCAGATTACTATAATAATTATGCAGAAAGTATTAAGCCTTCCGGAGGAAATCCGGCCATTATTCCCGGTATTGGAATTGCTAAAGAGTT
The DNA here is from genome assembly GCF_013822155.1 of Flavobacterium sp. GTDB lineage: Bacteria > Bacteroidota > Bacteroidia > Flavobacteriales > Flavobacteriaceae > Flavobacterium. The sequence goes on along the minus strand of NZ_PNJW01000020.1, from coordinate 19,911 downwards.
TAAAACAGATTCCTATGATTTTCCTTTAGCAGATGCAAATATTACCTATACACCAAGTAAGTTTTTTGATTTCCAATTAGGATATGGACGAAATTTTATTGGTGACGGTTACCGATCACTTTTTACAAGCGATGGAGCCAGCCCATATCCCTATTTTAAAATTAATACCAAATTTTGGAAAATTAAATATACCAATACATATATGTGGTTGAAAGATGTTACTCCAGAGGCCACCGTAGACGGAACTTATGCCTCTAAATACATGGCCAATCATTATTTGAGTTGGAATGTTTCCAATCGTTTGAATATAAGTTTTTTTGAATCAGTTGTTTGGACAGATACAAATGGACGTGGCTTTGATTTTAGTTTTGTCAATCCAATTATTTTTTATCGTTCTGTTGAATTTAATTCATCTTCCAAAACAGGAAATGCTTTGTTGGGGATTGCATCAAAATATAAGTGGAATAACCATATCAATCTTTACGGTCAATTCCTGATTGATGAATTTTCTGTAAGTGATGTAAAAGCAGCAAATCAAAGTTGGAGAAATAAATTTGGATATCAAATAGGAGTAAAATATTTTAACGCGTTTAAGGTGGATAATTTACTTTTCCAAATCGAATACAACCATATTCGACCTTATGTGTATTCTCATAGCACACCAATTACTAATTATGGTCATAATAATCAGAGTTTAGGCCACCAATGGGGTGGAAATGCGAAAGAATTATTAGCAATTGCAAGATATCATCAAGGCAGATGGTTTGGTGATTTAAAACTGACTTACGGCGTGAGAGGATTAGATTTTGACACCCCTGAAGATGATAACAATTACGGAGGAAATATTTATAAAAGTTATAACGACAGCCGTCCTTTTGATACTGATGTAAAAGTGGGTCAAGGGAATGAGACAACCATTTTTATCGCCGATTTTCAAGCCGGCTATTTGATTAATCCGACAAATAATTTAAAACTTTTCGGCAGCTTAATCTACAGAAATTTTGACCCAACTCAAAATACCTTGACAACTTTTAAAGAAACGACCACTTGGTTTTCTGTAGGAGTAAGAGCTGATTTATTTAATTTTTATTTTGATTATTAAATAGAAATTTTCAAGTTAATTTTTAACATCTATTTTATAAATTGTTAGATTCTATTTAAAGTTTCTAATTTGTATCTTTGACGCAGTTTTTAAAATTAAGAAAACCGCATTGAATACAATTCAAAATTCTTTTACTGCCAAATCGCTTTATATTGATTTTAAAGAAATCACTAAAGCTGGTTTATCTATCAGTGTTGTTTTTTCATCTATTGCCGGATATTTTCTTGGAATACTGGACATTTCATCTTTCAGTTGGATAACTTTGTTTATGCTGGCTGTTGGAGGATATTGTATGGTTGGAGCTTCCAATGCATTCAATCAAATCATCGAAAAAGATTTGGATAAATTGATGGATAGAACAAAAAACAGACCTATCGCAGCAGGTAGAATTTCAGTCAATACCGGATTTATAATTGCTTCTGCTCTTACTTTACTTGGCTTAATTATTCTATATAATATCAACCCGAAAACGGCCATGTTTGGAGCGGTTTCCATTTTTTTATATACAAGTATTTATACCCCTTTAAAAACCGTTACGCCACTTTCAGTTTTTGTGGGAGCAATACCGGGAGCAATACCGTTTATGTTGGGCTGGGTTGCCGCTACAGATGAGTTCAGCTTAGAAGCAGGAACATTATTTTTAATTCAGTTTTTTTGGCAATTTCCACATTTTTGGGCAATTGGCTGGTTTTTGTTTGATGATTATAAAAAAGCGGGGTTTTTTATGTTGCCAACCGGTAAAAAAGATAAAGGGACAGCCTTGCAAACTATTTTATATACCATTTGGTTGATTATTGCATCTTTATTACCCGCAATTTTTCCTTATATAGGCATAGTAGGAAGTCGATTATATTTGTCTCCAATTTCAGCAATTATTGTATTTTTGCTGGGAATTTGGATGTTGTATTACGCTTTTGAGTTATATAAAAAAAGAGACAGTAAAGCTGCCCGAAAATTAATGTTGGTAAGCGTAAGTTATATTACCCTTCTTCAACTAGTTTATATTGCGGATAAATTTTTAAGATAATTATGGAAATGACAAGTCAGGAACACCTAGAACGAAAAGGACAATCCTATAAATTGTTGTTGTGGTTTGCAATGATTAGTATGGTTATGATGTTCGCCGGTTTAACTAGTGCCTATGTAGTAAGCTCAAGTAGAAAAGATTGGTTAAAAGATTTTGAAATGCCTGCTGCTTTTATCATTAGTACATTAGTCATCATTTTGAGTAGCATTACTTTTCATTTAGCCGGAAAATCAATTAAGGCAAATAACAGAAGTGTAACTACAGTTTGGCTTTTATCCACTTTAGGATTAGGTATTTTATTTGTAGTATTCCAATTTTTAGGATTCAATCAAATCATTCAAAACGGTTATTTTTTTACCGGTAGTGAGAGTAATATTACGACTTCATTTCTTTACATTGTTGTAATTCTTCACTTAGCACACCTTTTTGGAGGGCTGATTGCACTTTTAATTATAATTTATAATCATTTTAAACAAAAATACAATTCGACTCAAACCCTTGGAATTGAGCTAGGTGCAATGTTTTGGCATTTTCTTGATATCTTATGGATATTGTTGTTTTTATTTTTCTATTTTTACGAATAGAAAAAAAATGTAAATTTGGGAACTTTTTAACTAATAACTATATATGGGAGCGACAGTTACGACAACTGAAGAAAAAATCTGGAATGGTGGCAATGAGCCAATGAAAGCCAGTTATGGTAAATTGATGATGTGGTTTTTCATTTTATCAGATGCCTTGACCTTTACAGGATTTCTTGCAGCTTATGGTTTTTCAAGATTTAAATTTATTGATAGCTGGCCAATTGCCGATGAAGTGTTTAATCACTTTCCGTTTTTACACGGACAAGATTTGCCGATGCTTTATGTAGCTTTGATGACTTTTGTATTGATTTTTTCATCTGTAACAATGGTATTAGCAGTAGATGCGGGTCATCATATGCAAAAATCAAAGGTTGCTTTTTACATGTTTTTAACCGTATTGGGGGGTTTAATATTCGTTGGCTCTCAAGCCTGGGAATGGAAAAACTTTATCAAAGGTGAGTATGGTGCAATTGAAACAAAAGGGGGTAGCGTTATACAATTTGTTGATAAAGACGGAAAACGAATCAAAATTGCCGATTTTGCGTTGACACTTCCGGAAGATCGTGTTCAACATGAACGTAAAAATGGAATTTGGTTTTCAAAAGATGAATCAAGTTTACCTACCTATTCTGTGAATGAAGTAGTGGAAGGCTTTAAAGCTAATCCAAATATTTTGGTTAGAACTCAAGTAACTTATCATGACAAAAATGATAAAAAAGGTGTTCATCCCGATTTAAATAAAGAAAAACATAAAACGATTTTAACTAGAGAAGAATCGTTAGCCCGATTAAATAGTGCTACTTATGTTATTGAAGGAGCTAATTTGATTAGAAATGAATATGGAAATAAGCAATTTGCAAACTTTTTCTTTTTTATCACCGGTTTCCATGGTTTCCACGTATTTTCAGGAGTTGTGATTAATTTTATTATTTTCTTAAATGTAATTTTAGGAACTTATGAGAAAAGAAAAAATTATGAAATGGTTGAAAAAGTTGGGTTATATTGGCACTTTGTGGATTTAGTTTGGGTATTTGTATTTACCTTCTTCTACTTAGTATAATTTTTTAAAAAAGTATTAAAATGGCACACGCACATAATTTAGCAATTTTCAGAGGAGCTTTAAAATTCAAATCAAACGAACAAAAGATTTGGGGTGTATTGGTTTTCCTTTCTATCGTAACAGCTGTTGAGGTTGTTTTAGGGATTTATAAACCTTCTTTTTTAATGACTCCATTTATGTCTCCGTTTGAAGGAGGATTAGGAGCAACATTAGCAAACATATTTTTATCTCCATTCATCTTTTTAATTCCATTAAATTTAATATTCTTGTTTTTAACGATTGTAAAAGCTTATTACATTACTTGGGATTTTATGCACATGCGTGACGAAAGAACATCTTTAAAAAGAGCCGTAGTTTGGACGTTTGTATTTCTTGCATTATATATCGCAGTCTTGTTTTTGACGGAAGCAGACTATATTTATGAAGTTTATAGAACTTCCACCATCAAGTGGAATTTTTAACATGATATTTATTCAATTTTAAGGTACGCATTGCGTACCTTTTTTTATTTTTGTAAAGCAAAAAAATGCAACTGCAATGAAAAAGAATATAGTACTTTTTGTTTTATTTATTTTACCGATTGTAGCTTATCTTTTTTTTGCTTCCGGAGTTAATAATTTTGCCAAATTGCCTACGGTTACTGCGAATATACCTGATTTAGGGAATTGGAAGACAACTAAAGGGGAACAACTTTCATTGAATGAAAAAATTACAGTAATTGCTTTTCCGGGTACAGAAATTCTCTATAATAAAGGAGATGCATTTAATTTAAATCAAAAAATATATAATAAAGTTCGTGAGTTCAAAGACTTTCAATTGGTTATGATTGCACCAATTGGAACAGAATCTCAAACGGAAACATTAAAAGAACAATTAGCATCCATATCAGACTTATCAAAATGGCATTATGTTTTTGCTAAACCGGAAGAAATTCAATCCTATTATAATAAACTCAATTTAATAGGACAATTGGATAAGAATCTGAGAACTCCCAATGTTTTTATTGTGGATAAAAAACGTAATTTAAGAGGAAGAAAAGGGAAAAATAAAAAAGGTGAAGCGGAATATAAAGAAGGTTATAATTCAATTTCGGCAGCTGATTTACACAATGAAATGGGCGATGACATCAAAATAATCTTAGCTGAATATCGCTTGGCTCTCAAGAAAAACAGTGCAGAAAGAATTAAATAATAAAAATGAAAAATAAATCATATATCGGAATTTCTTTTATCATTTTAGTTTTCGGAATTATTTTCATTCCTAAAATTATCGATAGAATTAAAAATAATGATGTTACCAAAATTGACAGGTTAAATACGTCCGGTCAAAGTGAAACTTCGGAAGATTTGATAATGAAAATTGGGCCGGCTCCAAAATTTTCTTTGACAAATCAAAATGGAGAAACAATTACCAATGATAATTATATAGGGAAAGTATATTTGGTTGAGTTTTTCTTTTCTACTTGCCCAACGATTTGTCCAATTATGAATCAGAATATGGTTAAAATTCAAAATCATTTTGAAGGAAGAACTGATTTTGGAATTGTTTCCGTTACTATCAATCCTGAAAATGATACCTCTGAAGTTTTAAAAAAACATGCAGAACATTTAGGGGTAAAAAACCCAAATTGGAATTTTCTAACAGGGGATAAAAAATATATTTTTGACTTGGCCAACAAAGGATTTAATATATATGCCGGGGAAAATAAAGACATTGATGGTGGATTCGAACATTCCGGGTTATTTGCCTTAATTGATAAAAAAGGGAATATCAGATGCCGTAAAGATAAATTTGGTAATCCAATTGTATATTATGATGGATTAGAAGAAACGGGTGTTCAAGCTTTACAACAAGATATTAAAGTGCTTTTAGACGAGAAATAATATGGAAAAACAATTAAATTCTGATCAACCAAACACAATTGAAAATAAGTTCAATAAACTGATTATAATTGTATCAATAGCCATACCGGTTGTAGTGGCTATTTTATTTGGTATTAAACTTAAAGATTATGGAATAAATGTGGAGCCATTGACCTTTTTGCCTCCAATATATGCCGTAATCAATGGCGTGACAGCCATGTTGTTGATTCTTGGGGTTTATTCTATTAAAAATGGAAATAAAAAAGCACATCAAAATTTTATGCAAGCTGCAATTGCTTGTTCGGTTGTTTTTTTAGTAATGTATGTTGCCTATCACATGACTTCTGATAGTGCCGTTTATGGTGGAGTTGGTTTTATTCGATATATCTATTTTTTTATTTTAATTTCTCATATTATTCTATCAATTGCTGTTATACCGTTAGTGTTAATAACGTATGTAAAGGCTTTGGCGGAACGTTTTGATAAACATAAAAAAATTGCAAAAATAACTTTCCCAATTTGGATGTATGTTGCAGTGACCGGAGTTATTGTTTATTTGATGATAGCTCCGTATTATGCTTATTAAAACATCAAAATATTACATCACGATTTTACTGTTTTTAGTTGAGTTTTCAGCATCTGCTCAATGTGCCATGTGCCGAGCCGCTCTTGAAAGTGAAGAAGGCGGTAACAAAGCCGAAGCCATTAACAATGGAATTGTCTATCTGATGGCTTTTCCTTATATCATGGTTGCCATTGTTTTTTATGTAGTTTATCGCATGAAATTTAAAAAGAAAACAGAAAGCGAAGCATTATAAATTTTTACTCTACTCCATCAATTTTTACATCAACCTGACCACTGGTTTTAATAAATGCTAAGATAGCTTTGTTTGTAAGTTCAATTTTTTGAAATTCAAAATCAGCTAAAGTACCATTTACAAAAACACCTTTCATAGGGGAATAGTTAGTGAGGTATTGCATCACATTCTGTTTGCCCTCCTCTAAGTTGGGTTTAATGGAATAGCGACAACTCTCCTGAATTTTCCGTAACACATATCCTTGAGCTAACCAATTGGCGGAACGTACCAAAACACTTTTAGTATCTAGAATATAGTCTAATTTGTCAAAATAGATTTCTTTTGTTTCTTCGTTATATTGAGGAAATCCTGATAAATAAATGGTTCCGTTTATACTGCCAAGAATATCCAACGCAACAATCATTTTACCATTTTTGTGCCATAGATTTACATTGGTCACTTTAACTTTTCGCTTTCCATCACCAAATTCCTGTCCTTGGAAATTTTTAGTCATAATTCTGGAAGCATCTTCATAGGTGGAAACTGCAATTAGGTTTGCTGTAATTTGATCAGGCATTTTTGCTACGGGTTTCAATACTATTTTACTTTTGTCGAATTTTTTTTCCGGTTTTTTCCCAATAATAGTTTCCATGGAACATTTCAATCCCATATCCATTGCAATAGCATCTTTTTTCAAAATAGCATCAGTTACATATAATTCAATAGGCACAATTCTGAGCCAACTTGCATATTCTTCACTCATTTCAAAAGGAGTGGCAATTTTGTCCAGAGCTTCTAAAACTTGAGGTTTGAAATTCAAAGACTCTTTTATTGAATCATCAATGCCCTTTTCAATTTTTGATTTAAAAATTCGAATGGTTGGATTGATTAAATAGGTAATTGGAATATTTTTTCCGGCGATAGTAACTGTCGGACTTTCTGTCCAATCTAACGATTTAATTTTAGTATTGGTTTTGAGTTGCCAATTAGTTAAATCAACTTCACTAAGAAGAGTGACAATACCATTCAAGTTAAATTCTTTGGTGTCATATAATTTGATGCCCATTTTATCAAATCCATAGCGATAAGTAGCATTTATTTTTAAGGGTAAAGTGGTTTTAATTTTAGTGATATTGCCCTCTTTTTCACTCTCTATTTTTATAGGTGCTTGTTTCCAAACTTTCATAATAATGTCGTCATCATTCATGATGCTGTCATTGTAAATCATCTCATTTAAAAGCTTATTGGTTTGATTTTCAATATCTTTTAACTTAATAGATACAGGGAGTTTTAAAAAAGAAGTGGTTGTTTCATAAACCAAAGGAGCGGCATTATCAGGTTCCGGTTTAATGATTTCTAATTTTTTAGCGGTAGAACAAGCAGAAAATACTACTACAATCAGGATTAGTACAAGCGGGAAAATCAAATATTTCATTTTCAAAAAATTCATTTTAGACCGTAAATGTACTTTATTTTAAGATTTTTTCATTTTGTTGTAACACAAAATTAGTTTTAGCGTCCTATCGGTATAAAATTCAAAAGCATTAAATTTGTATCACCAAGCAAACTAATCTTCAAGAGGCTCTAATGAAAAATTCAAGATTGACAATAATGATTTGTTTTTGGGGACTATTGTTCGGAATTTCCGCTCATTCTCAAACAAAAAAATGGACTTTAGAGGAATGTATATACTATGCATTAGAACATAATATTACAATTAAAAACACTGCTTTAGATGGTGAAATTGCTGACATTGATAAAACAGGAGCTATTGGAAATTTTTTACCTACAATCAATGCAAGCACTTCCCATTCTTGGAACATCGGCTTAAACCAAAATATTACAACAGGATTGTTAGAAAATCAAACAATTCAATATACATCAGCCGGCTTGCAAATGGGTGTTGATATTTATAATGGTCTTCAAAATCAAAAAAAATTGCGAAGAGCCAATTTGTCAAAAGTGGCAAGTCAATACCAGCTAACTAAAATGCAGGAAGACATTTCTTTAAACGTAGCCAATGCTTTTTTACAAATATTATTTAATAAAGAAAATTTAAAAGTTCAAAATGACAAGTTGTCTAATGATGTAAAACAAATGGAACGGTCTGCTCAATTACTTGAAGCAGGAATAATTCCTAGAGTTGATTTGTTAGACATGAAAGCTACTGTTGCTGCAGACGAACAGCGGGTGATTGCTGCTGAAAACACTTTATTGATTTCAAAGTTAAGCTTAGCCCAATTACTTCAATTGGATGATTTTGCTTCCTTTGATGTAGTAGACCAGGAATATGATGCTTCAGAGAATTCATTGTTGTTACAAACTCCTTTAGCCATTTATGAAAAAGCCAAGGAAAGTAGAGTAGAATTAAAAATTGCTAGAAATAACCTCGAAATTGCGGAAAAAGATTTGTCAATAATAAAAGGAAGTTATCAGCCTCGTTTGCAAGGTTTTTATAATTTCAACACAAGATCTGCCAATTCGGATAGGGTAATTGGGTATGAAGTAAATCCACTTGTGCCAACTGTTCCAATTGGTGTTGTTGAAGCTACTAATCAAGTCGTTGTTCAACCTAATTTTACTTCCATTTCTGGAGGGCCACTTCCAATTTTTGAACAGTTCGATTTGAATAAAGGACAAAGTATAGGCGTCCAGTTAACTATTCCAATTTTAAATGGATTTGTAACTAAAACGAATGTTGAAAAATCAAAAGTTGCCGTTGAACGCGGCAAAATTGCCTACGAACAAGAAGAGTTAAACTTGCAAAGAAATGTGTATACGGCGTTTACGGATGCAAAAGGAGCACTGAATTCGTATGAAGCATCACTCGTAACTTTAGAAGCTAGACAAGAAGCTTTTATTTCTGCCAAAGAACGATTTGAGGTTGGATTAATGAATGCCTTTGATTATAATCAATCTCAAACGTTATTAGTCAACGCTCAATCAGAAGTATTACGAACCAAATACGATTATATTTTTAAAACCAAAATTTTAGAATTTTATTTTGGAATTCCAATCATTCAAAAACCTTAACTTATGTCAAAGAAAAAAGTATATATTTTTTTAGGAATTGCTGTTGTAATCATTGTAAGCTTAATTGTCCTGTCTAAACTTGGTATTTTAGGAAATAAAAATATTGGCAAGGAAGTAGAAATTGCCACAGTTACAGAAATGACTATTGTTGAAACAGTTTCAGCAACCGGTAAAATTCAACCGGAAACAGAGATAAAAATATCGTCTGAAGTTTCGGGAGAAATCATTGATTTGCCTATTGTTGAAGGACAAATGGTGAAAAAAGGACAATTATTAGTTAGAATAAACCCGGATTTATATACCTCAAGTTTAAATCGTTCGGTTGCCGGACTTTCTAACACAAAAGCCGGATTAAATCAAGCAGAAGCTTCATTAAAAGAAGCTCAAGCAAATTACAACCGAAATAAATCATTATTTGAAAAAGGAATCATTTCTAAATCGGAGTGGGACAAAATAGTTGCTGTTTATGAAGGTGCTCAAGCGGCTAAACAGGCCGCCTATTTCGGTGTTCAAAGTGCTTCTGCTACGGTTACGGAAGCTAAAGACAATCTAGGGAGAACAACAATATATTCACCTTCAGACGGAACAATTTCTTTGTTATCAGTCGAATTAGGTGAACGCGTTTTGGGAACTCAACAAATGACCGGAACAGAAATATTAAGAGTGGCCAACCTCAATAATATGGAAGTGGAAGTAGATGTGAATGAAAATGATATTGTCAAAATAAACATTGGTGATTCTACAAACATTGAAGTAGATGCGTATTTAAAGAAAGAATTTAAAGGTGTTGTGACCAGCATTTCGAATTCTGCCAGTACAGCTGTAACTGCAGATCAGGTTACAAACTTTAAAGTAAAAGTTAGAATATTAAAAGAATCTTACTTGGATTTAATTGAAGGAAAACCTGTAAATTATTCTCCTTTTCGTCCAGGTATGACTGCAACGGTTGATATTATTACCAAAAGAAAAGAAAATGTGGTAGCCGTTCCCATAAGTGCTGTTGTGATGAAATCGGATACGCTAAGCACAAATAAAGTAGAAGCTAAACCGGATGAAAAAGATAAAGATGATGGGGAAGTCGTTAAAAAAGTGGATAAAAAATTAGAATGTGTCTTTGTTAAAGTGGGGGATAAAGCTAAAATCAGAATCATTAAAACAGGTATTCAAGATGATTCTAATATTGAAGTTATAGAAGGATTGAAAAAAGGAGATGTAGTAATTATAGGGCCTTATACTACCGTAACAAAAGATATTAATTCAGGAGATACAGTTTTTGTGAAAACGGAAGAGGAAAAAGCAAAAGAAAAGGAAAAATTGAACAAAAAGAAAAAATAATATTTTAGAATAAATTTAAAAGGAAGCTTTATTTAGTTTCCTTTTTTTATGTCTTATTTTTGCATCAATAAAACCAAAGTATGGCCTATATACTCAATATTGAAACTTCTACAAAAAACTGCTCAGTAGCCTTAGCCAGTGAGGGAAAAGTTATTCTTAGTAAAGAAATAGCTGAAATTGGCTATTCTCATGCTGAAAAATTACACGTGTTTTTGGAAGAATTGCTTAAGGAAGCAGAACTCGGTTTTAAGGATATAAATGCCATAGCTGTTAGCCAAGGACCAGGTTCTTATACGGGTTTACGTATTGGTGTTTCATCGGCAAAAGGACTTTGTTACGCTTTAGATATTCCCTTAATTGCTGTTGATACAATGCAAATTTTGGCAAATCAGGTAATAGTTGAAGAAGGTATTATCATTCCTATGATTGATGCCAGACGGATGGAAGTTTTTTCAGCGATTTTTGATAAAAACTACCTTAAAATCCGTGAAACAAAAGCTGAAATTTTAGAAGAAGATTCTTTTTCAATTAATAATGGACCAATTTATGTTATTGGTGATTGTACTGCCAAAGCCAAAACCGTTTTAACACATGAGAAATTTGTTTTTCTGGAAAACCATATTTTTCCCTCTGCCAAAGAAATGGCTACATTAAGTTATAGATTATTTAAACAAAATAACTTCGTGGATGTTGCCTATTTTGAACCTTTTTATTTGAAGGATTTTATGCTAACTCAAAAAAGTTAAGACTGTTTAATGTGAATATCCCTTTGCGGAAAAGGAATAGTGATACCATTCGCATCAAATTCATTTTTAATTTGTTCTAATACATCTGAACGCATTTCAAAAAAATCCGGCAATTCAGACCAAGGTCTCACCGCTAAATTAATTGAACTTTCTGCTAAATCTTTAACCAATACAATAGGAGCAGGGTCTTTTAAAACCATTGGATGTTTTTCCATCACTTCCATGGCAATTTCTTTTGCTCGTTTTATATTGGAACCATAACTGATTGCAACTGTTAAATCGGCTCTTCTCGTGGTAGCATATGTATAATTAATAATTGTTCCGTTAGACAAAACACCATTTGGCACAAAAATGACTTGATTATCAACTGTTGATAATTGCGTCACGAAAATCTGAATTTGTTTTACGGTTCCCATAACGCCTTGTGCTTCTATAAAATCGCCAACCTTAAAAGGTTTGAACATGATAATTAAAACACCTCCGGCAAAATTTGATAGCGAACCTTGCAAGGAAAGTCCAACAGCTAAACCGGCAGCACCAATAATGGCGACAAAGGAAGAATTTTCAACGCCTAAGCGGGATATTACAGTTACAAAGAGTAAAATTTTAAGAGTCCAAATCAAAATATCCGCCAGAAATTTTGAAAGGGTTGGTTCCATTTCTCTTTTGACCATAATACGCATGATTAATTTTTTAATCAATTTAATCACAGTCCACCCTACCACAAAAATAATAGCCGCAGAAATTAATCGAGGGGAATATTCAATTAATACTGTTGTAAAATAATCCCAATAACGGGTAATAAAATCAGTGTTTAGCGTTATCAATTCCATAAAAAAAACTCTCAAACAATTAATTCGTTTGAGAGTTGCAAGATAAGATTTTAAGGTCTGTTTTTGTTTTAAAAAAAACCTAAAATTTAGTCAGCATTTTCATCTGCTGCTTTTTTTATTTCTTCTACTTTTTCTTCTATATCTTCAGTCACTTCTTCCGCTTTTTCTTCTACTTTTTCGGTGAAATTTGATACGGTTTCTTCTGTTTTTTCAACAGCTGGAGCAGTAAATGCATGCACTTTTTCTCTCACATCATCTACAACATTTTCAACGGTATCACCAACTTTTTCAGCATATTCTGTAACCGTGTCTTTTGCTTTTTCTGCAAATTGTTCAACCTTTTCCTTTACTTCAGGATAAGATTCTTTTGCACTTTCTACCGCTTTTTCTACATATTCTTCCGCTTTTGAGGCGTATTCTGTTGCTTTTTCTTTCGCTTGATCGATTACAACTTCAGCTTTGTCAACTGCTTCTGATGCCGATTCTTTGGCTGAACCAAATAAATTTTTAAAAAAACTTCCTAATCCCATGGTTATAATTTTTTAGTGAATGCCAAATCTACTAAATTTTGCTAACTTTTTTAAAATTAGTTCTTTAAATCTTTGTAAACTTCTTCAAAGTTGGTAGTGGGAGCCAAACATGTTTTGTTTTGACAAAGATAAAAAAGGGTTTTGTTTTCAATAAATCGATTTTTTAAAAAAGGTAAAGTAGCGTTGTTTTCACATCCGGAAAGGAGAACATGTGGTAAATAACTTCGGTTTAATAGCAATCGGTATGCTGATATATTTTCCCCACAAATTGCCAATTCTTTTTGGTAATCTGAAAAACGCAATAATACGGATAGCCAATTTGAAAAAGCGGAAGGGTAATCAATTGATGGTAAAACTTGTTCAAGCATTAAACGGGCGACTTTTTCATAATATGAATTTTCAAAATACACACTCAATTTGAATAAATTTTCAGCCATTACGGAGTTAGAGGCCGGAATCACATTATCTTCCGTTTCAAAATGAGCAATAATCAAAGCCTCGTCCAAATCAGAAGTAAATCGGAAAAGTTGTTTGGTTTCGTCATAAAAATGATCCAAACAATAGTTGGTTAAGTTTTTAGCATGTTCAAGCCAAGTTTCATCAAATGTAGCTTCATATAAAGCAATAAAAGCATCAATTACAAATGCATAATCTTCCAAAAAACCATTGATTGTAGCTTTTTCATTTTTATAGGAATGAAACAAATTTCCATCACTAGACCAAAGTTTTTCTAGAATAAAATGAGCATTTTTTTTAGCAATTTTTAAATAGTTTTCATTTTCTAATGCCTTGAAACTTTCTACAAATCCTTTCAACATGATTGCATTCCAAGAAGTAAGGCATTTGTCATCTAATCGTGGTTTTGGTCTTTTTTCTCGATAGTGATAGAGTGTTTTTTCCCAGTTTTTCTTTTTTAGTTTGAGTTCGTCAAGAGAAATATTTTGCTCTTCAGAAATTACGGCTAAACTTTCTTTTTGAATCAAAACGTAGTTTCCATGTTCCCAATGTCCAAAATCATTGATGTTGAAAACCAAACAGAATAATTCATAATCATCATTTATCAGGCTTTTTAATTCTTCTGTTGTCCAAACATAAAAAGCTCCCTCTTCTAACTGATTTTCCCAGTTGTTACTATCAGCATCTAATGCAGAATAAAATCCTCCCAAATTAGTAAACCATTCTTTTTCAACAAACGAAGTCGTTTTTTCAATAATCTCTTTAAATAAGTCGTTTTTGGTAAGTTTGTAAGCATTTGAATACAGTGACAAAAGTTGCCCATTGTCATAGGTCATTTTTTCAAAATGAGGAACATGCCATTTGTTATCAACAGAATATCGGGAAAAACCACCGTCAACGGCATCGAATATTCCACCAAAGGCCATTTTCGTTAAGGTCAGATTTACATAATCAATCAATTTTTCGTTTTTTGTCAGGAATCCATAGTGCAATAAAAAGTGATAATTTGTGGGCATCATAAATTTTGGAGCCTTAGCATAACCTCCATATTCCCAATCAAAACTTTTTTCCCATTTAGACAAAAAGGATTCTAAAACGGTGACATTAATTTCTCCCTTTTCATTTTTTGATAAACCAAGTGATTCAATTCCTTCATGCAATTTATTGGCATATTCCAACATTTTTTCGGGTTGGTTTTGAAAAAGTTCCTGTAATTGTTCCAAGGTATTTATCCAATCATTTTTTCTGAAATAAGTGCCTCCCCAAACAGGTTTTCCATCCGGAAGGCAAACAACATTGAGCGGCCATCCTCCACGTCCGGTCATTAATTGAACCGCTTTCATATAAATAGCATCCACATCCGGGCGTTCTTCACGATCAACTTTAATGTTAATAAAATGTTGATTCATCACTTCGGCAACTTCTTCATTTTCAAAACTTTCATGTTCCATTACATGACACCAATGACAAGCCGAATAACCAATGCTAACTAAAATAAGTTTCTTTTTTTCTTTCGCAGTTGCCAATGTTTTCGAATTCCATGCTTTCCAATGAACCGGATTGTTGGCGTGTTGTAATAAATAGGGACTGGTTTCTTGCGTGAGTTCGTTTTGCATAGTTGAAAAAATAAAAAGCGTTCCTTTTGAGAACGCTTAAAAATACAATTTTAATTCATTACTCAATTTCAAAAGTGAGTTTTACATTCACACGAAATTCTGTGATTTGTCCGTCATCAACTAGAGCACTTTGCTCCTGAACATAAACTGAGCGAATGTTTTTTAACGATTTTGATGCTTGAGCAACTGCTTTCTGTGTTGCTTCTTCCCAACTGATTTCGGAACTGGAAAGAACTTCAATTACTTTTAAGATGGCCATGTTTTATAATTTAGTATTTAAAGGTACCTTTTTTAATTAATTTTTCAAAGAAATTGTCTAAAATTGATAACATTAGCTTAACATTTGATTGAAATAGTTAACGGAATTTTGCAAAAAATTATACTGATGGATCAGATATATGTTATAATGCTTTTGGCTCTTGGAATACTTGCTATTACAGACTTAATGGTAGGTGTGAGTAACGATGCTGTTAATTTTTTAAATTCCGCAATCGGTTCTAAGGCTGTTTCTTTTAAAACAATCATGATTGTTGCAAGTATTGGTGTAGCAGTTGGAGCTTTGTATTCTAATGGGATGATGGAAATTGCCAGAAATGGAATTTTTACGCCTAGCATGTTTAGTTTTAATGATGTCATTATCATTTTTTTAGCTGTAATGATTACAGATGTTTTGTTGCTGGATGTTTTTAATTCACTTGGTTTGCCCACTTCAACAACAGTTTCCGTAATATTTTCATTGTTAGGGGCATCTGTTGTTTTGGCAATTTATAAAGTATATGTGATTGATGGGAATATGGATAATTTGGGAGCATATATTAATACTAAAAAAGCATCAGAAATTGTTTATAGTATTTTGTTATCTGTTCTTTTGTCATTTGGGTTAGGTACAATAGTTCAATATGTGTCGAGGTTAATTTTTACTTTTCATATTGATAAAAGGTATAAATATGTAGGAGCAATTTTTGGCGGTATTGCCATGACGGCCATTACTTTTTTTATACTTGTAAAAGGGTTAAAATCTGTAACCTTTGTCCCTTCATCAGTGAAAGATTTTATTAAAGATAGTCCATTTATAATTATTGGTTATTCTTTCGTTTTTTGGACTATTGTCTGTCAATTCTTGATGAGTGTTATCAAGTATAATATTTTCAAATTTATAATTATAGTAGGAACTTTTGGATTGGCTTTAGCTTTCGCAGGTAATGATTTAGTTAATTTCATAGGTGTGCCCATTGCCGCCTATCAAGCTTATGAAATTTATGTTGCTCCTGGTCAAAATTTAGGAGCTACCGAGTTCATGATGTCTGGTTTAGAAGAAGAAAATTTACCGGCTCCTTTTATATTTTTAGCCATGGCCGGTGCTGTTATGGTTTATACTTTATGGACTTCTAAAAAGGCAAGAACAGTTATTGAAACTGAACAAAATCTTTCCCGTCAAGGGGAAGGAACGGAAAAATATAATGCCAATAATCTATCAAGAAATATTGTTAGAGGTATGCTTTACGTAGGTAATGTAATCAGTTTTATATTACCAAAATCACTTCAAGCAAAATTAGACGCACAATTTATTCAATTAGAAGTAAAAGGAAAAAGAGACAAACAACCCATGTTTGACATGGTGCGTGCTTCAGTTAATTTAGTAGTTGCTTCAGTTTTAATTTCAATTGGGACTTCGTTGAAATTACCTCTTTCTACAACCTATGTAACTTTTATGGTTGCAATGGGATCTTCCTTTGCTGACAGAGCATGGGATAGAGAAAGTGCAGTTTATAGGGTTGCAGGAGTTTTTAACGTCATAGGAGGTTGGTTTGTAACAGCTATCGTGGCTTTTTTATCTTCTGCCATTATTGCTTATGTTTTATTTATTGGAGAAGTCTATGCTTTTTTCGCTTTTATGATTGTAGTAGCTATTTTCTTTTACAGAAGTAATCAAATTCACAAAAGAAAAATGAAAGAGGAAGATGATATTAAAAAATTAAAAAAGGAAGATATTGTTACTATTAAAGAAATTATAAACGAAAGTTCTCAACAAATATCTAGAGTAATATTTACAACAAATAAAGTTTATACAGATGTTCTCGATAATTTAGGTCTACAAGATTTAGCTAAACTTAAGGAAAACAAAAAAGCATTAAAAAAACTTGAAAAAGAGGTTGATGAATTGAAAAGTAATGTTTACTACTTCATTAAAAATTTAGATGAAACATCCGTAGAAGCTAGTAAGTTTTATGTAATGATTTTGGGTTATCTGCAAGATATGATTCAGTCGTTGGCTTTTATTACTCAAAATAGTTATTCACATATTAACAATAATCACAAACAACTGAAATTCAATCAAATTAGAGATTTGAAGAGTATTGATGTTGAATTGCAAAAATTATTTGATACTATAGAAACAATTTTTAAAGACCAAAGTTTTGATAAATTAGATGAGGTTTTAAAAGAGAAAAATCAAATTTTAAATAATGTCTCGGAATTAATTCAAAAACAAATCACACGAATCAGAACGGTAGAAACTAGTCCAAAAAACAGTAAATTATATTTTGGATTGTTATTAGAAACAAACGATTTGATAAAAGCAACCATGAATTTACTGGAACTTTTCAAAGAGTTTACCATTCATGTGAAAAGCAAAAAATAAAGCAAAAATCCTTGATTACTCAAGGATTTTTGCTTTTAAAAGGTTTGTTAAGCGTTAATAGCTTCTACTTTTATAGCTTCATCATTCAACATATCTTTTAACATGTTTTCAATGCCGTTTTTCAAGGTAAAAGTAGAAGAAGGACAGCCACTACAAGCCCCTTGTAAAACAACTTTCACTCTTTTTTCAACTTCATCATAGGAGTCGAACAATATATTTCCGCCATCGGCTTGAACAGCCGGTTTCACGTATTCTTCTAAAATATTGATAATTTGTTGAGATGTAGTATCTAAGGTATCAAAATTAGCAATTTGCTGTTTTTCATTTTTTGGAATAGAAACCAATAAACTTTCATTGATAATTTCATTGCCGTTTTCAATATATTCTTTAATGAAGGAACGAATTTCATTTGAAATTTCCTGCCATTCCACACTGGTGTATTTTGTGACGGAAATGTAGTTTTCATCCATAAAAAGTTCTTTCACATACGGAAACTTGAAGAGTTCTTTGGCTAAGGGAGAGGCAATTGTATCATCAATATTTTTGAATTCGGCGGTTTTAGTAGTTAAAAGTTTATTGGCAACAAATTTAAGAACAGCCGGATTTGGAGTGCTTTCTGCATAAATCGTAATAGGTTGTTTTTTTATTTCGCTTTCTGAAAAATTTAGGATAACACCTCCATTTTGAACATAAGTTTCAATTTGTTCTGCTACAGCCTCTTTAACATCTTCCCATTGAACTATATTGTATCGTTCAATGGCAATGAAGTTTCCTGAAATAAAAACTGTTTTTACAAAAGGTAGATAAAATAATTGTTGTGCTAACGGACTGTTTTTAGCTTCGTCAATGTTTTTATATTCAAAACTTTGACTTTTTGTAATAAAATCCGGAAATTCAAATTTTAGAATGGTTGGATTTTGAGTTTCTTTTATCGATAATTTTGTCATTTGACCTTTTTTGTGCAAATTTAACAAACTTATTTTTGGCAAATAGTTATATTTGGAGATTAAATTTATATTAACAAAACTTTATCAAGTGTTTTATTGTTTGTTTAAAACATGAAAGACTTGCTTTTTTTATATGAAAAAACTACTACTTTTCGCCGTATTTCTTATACTTCCCTACTATTCCAATGCTCAATTATTTATCAATAATGTAACACAAACGCCTGCTCAATTAGTGCAAAATGTTTTGTTGGGACAAGGTGTTGTGGTTTCCAATATTACCTATAATGGAACTGCCGCTGATGCAAATGTCGTTAGAGATCAAGTAGGTTTTTTTACAACGGGAATTACACCCACAAATCTAGGAATTGCCGAAGGACTTATTTTAGCAACTGGTAAAGCTACAGTAGCCGTAGGACCAAATAATGAGAATAATGCTACTGATCCAACTGATTTTCCTTCAACAGGTTTTCCGCTTGGAGATCCAGATTTATTGGCGTTAGCTAACGGACCCATTAGAAACAAAGCAGTTTTAGAGTTTGACTTTGTGCCAACCGGTAATCAATTGAGTTTTAATTTTGTTTTTGCCTCTGAAGAATACCCCGAATATGTTGATTCTGCTTTTAATGATGTTTTTGGTTTTTTCTTAAGTGGTCCGGGTATAGCAGGGCCATTTACTGGTGGTGCTGCTAATGTTGCTCTCATACCTACTACTACAACTGGCAACAGTACAGTATCAATTAATAATGTAAATGCAGGAAATCCAGGAAATCCAGGATGTCCTTTTGTGCCTCCTGGGGCTAATCCAAGCAACCCATTTATTATGTTAATAACTGTGGTGGTACATCAATACAGTATGATGGTTTTACTACTGTTTTAACGGCTTCGGCTACAGTACAATGTGGCCAATTATATCACATTAAACTAGCTATTTCAAATGTCAGTGACAATGCTTGGGATTCTGCGGTTTTTCTACAAGCAAATAGTTTTAATGTAAATCCAATTGATTTAGGAAGTGATTATTTAGTGGGAGGCGACAGTGCTTTGTGTGCTGGAGAAACACTTTTATTAGATACTGGTTTAGGCAATTCTGTGCCACATCAATGGTATTTAGATGGTGTTGCTATAGCTGGTGCAACAGGCTCAACCTATTTGGTAACGGAGCCTGGCGTTTTTAGTGTTGTCGCTTTTCCTTTTGGTGCCGGTTGTCCTATAGAAGATGCTATTCTTATTGAATATTTTGAAGATGAAACGGATAGCCCGATAGATTTAACCGAATGTGTAAATTTATTTGATTTAACAGAAAATACAGCAACAATAATTGGGACATTAGATCCGAATGACT